>BIFV01000009.1 GCA_003990955.1 Sporomusaceae bacterium FL31 | reverse complement strand
AGTTTGGCAATATTCGCACAGGATAATCTAACAGTCCGGATTCAACAACCAGGCTGCCTAAAACAAGACTGATTTCACCCTGAAAAAGAAACAATGCAATCCACTCGCGGAAATTCCGCCAATCAATAGCAAAAACGGCTAATAGAAAAACAAGGATTGCTGCTATTAGGCTAATGAGGTTCTCCGCAGTTAGACTCATTCCACTTCTCCTTTCGTTCACGATGCTTAACCTAGAAGTTTTTATTACGAACTTTTTTAGTATTCGCGTAATCTTTATAAATAATACAACCATTCTGCACCGCAGCGGCAAGATAACTGGACGACTGCTTTTCGTTGCTGTTTGAAAAAAATCACCCCGCAGACTAGACTGCGGGGTGATTCTTATTTAATACCGTTGATCATATGGTCGGAAACTGCTGAGAGTTCTCCGGCCATTGATGATAATCCCTGACTGGCTTTTACCATTTCCTGAATCGAATTTTCTTGATTCTGTACCGTCTTATCAATATTGACAACCTTTTCATTCATAATCGCGATCGACTCTTGGGTTTTTCGCAGTGATGCATTAATGTTTTTTACCGACTCAGCACTTACTGCAGCAAGCTTCCTCACCTCTTCAGCCACTACACCAAAGCCTCTGCCAGCTTCACCTACGCGCGCTGATTCAATTGCTGCATTTAGCCCCAACAAATTAGTCTGATCAGAAATATTGCGAATAAAGGCCACAATCTTATCTGTTTCAGTAATGGTCTTAGCTAATTCTTCACTTAGTTTTCCCAGTTCGCTGCAATTGACCGCTAAAGCCTGCGATCCTGTCGCCAATTCGTCCATGCTGGCACTAAACTCCTCAGAAGAAGCTGCAAGCTCACCCGCAATGGTATGAATTTTTTCCTGATTGGCTACAGTTTGGGTCGTGATGACACAACCGATGGTCTCAGTTCCCTCTTTTACAGGATATGCGCATGCAATATAAGGAATGCCAAAAGCTGATTGCTCCCGGGTTATCAACCGAATAACTTTAGTACCTGTCTTAATGCACTGCTCACTAACCTGGCCCTTCATGGGTTCACCGGCGTTAAGGCCTAAATCAAAAGATTCGCCTGCAACATAAGCTGTATATAACCCATCTTGAATAACAGATATTCCTACATCTTCAACAAATATCTCATTAAGATAAGGAGCTAATTCTGTAAACATCCGCATGATTTCCTGTCCAGAATGTTTTTGCATATTATTCGCCTCACCCAACTTAATTTCTATAACACTAATGGTTCTTACTCATAATATCAAATTTTGCTAAGAAATTTGTATTAAAATTACCACTAAGAAACCCTTCGTGCTCTAATAGCTTCTGATGGAAAGGTATAGTAGTATGAATACCTTCAATAATAAACTCATCTAGTGCCCGCTTCATACGCTGAATAGCCTCAGTACGATTTTTTCCCCAAACAATGATCTTTGCAACCATAGAATCATAATAAGGTGGAATCTCATAGCCAGTATACACCGCACTGTCAATGCGAACACCGATCCCCCCCGGTGGGAGATACCGGTTAATTAACCCAGGTGACGGCATAAAGTTCTTATTAGGGTTTTCGGCATTAATTCGACATTCAATGGCCCAGCCATTAATCTGAATATTGTCTTGCGCAAATGAAAGCCGAGCCCCAGAGGCAATGGACAATTGTTCACGAATGAGATCAATACCGGTAATCATTTCTGTGACCGGGTGCTCAACCTGGATGCGGGTATTCATTTCCATAAAATAGAAATTATTATGTTTATCTAGCAGAAATTCTACTGTTCCAGCACCATGATAATCTACAGCAGCGGCAGCCGCTATAGCTGCTTTTCCCATATGATCCCGCAAACTCTGGTTTAGCGCCGGAGAGGGTGCTTCTTCCAGCAGTTTTTGATGGCGACGTTGAATGGAACAATCCCGCTCACCTAAATAAACGATTTGCCCATATTGATCAGCAATAATCTGAATCTCAATATGGCGTGGCTCTTCCAAATATTTTTCTAAATAGACTCCTGAATTGCCAAAAGCCAATTGGGCCTCTTTTTCAGCTTGTCGAACGGCTTGCCTTAACTCATGCTCGTCATTAGCCACCCGCATTCCCTTGCCACCACCACCGGCAGTAGCCTTAACAATGACCGGATAGCCAATGACCTTGGCTACTTCAGCCGCTGATTCAACATCCTTAATCAATCCCTCGGTACCAGGGACTACCGGTACACCAGCTTGCTGCATGGTTTTTCTGGCAACAGCTTTATCCCCCATCCTTCGAATGGCCTCAGGCCGTGGCCCAATAAAGATGATGCCATTTGCTGCACAAATTTCTGCAAAGTTCGCATTTTCAGCTAAAAAGCCGTATCCAGGGTGGATAGCATCAGCTTGAGAAGCTAGAGCAACAGCAATAAGATTAGTCATATTCAAATAACTATTTTTAGCTGCCGCAGGGCCAATACAATAAGCCTCGTCAGCCATTTGAACATGCAATGCACAAGAATCGGCTTCCGAGTATACCGCTACGGTTGCAATGCCTTGTTCCCGGCAAGCTCTAATAATACGAACAGCAATTTCCCCTCTATTTGCAACCAATACTTTCTTCAATTTATTATCCCCTTTACGCGGCATCCATCAAAATTAGTCTGGTTTTACAACAAATAATGGCTGCCCATATTCAACAAAATCGCCGTCTTTTGCCAAAATAGAAACTATTTCACCAGCTATCCCAGCTTCGGTTTCATTAAATAATTTCATTGCTTCTAAAATGCAGACAATTTGGTCGGCTGCGATTTTCTGGCCAATCTGAATAAACGGTTCAGCACCTGGTTCAGCAGCTGCATAAAAGGTACCTATCATTGGCGCAGTGATGGTGTGAAGCGCTTCTTTGGCATCAGTCTGCGATGTTTTTTCCACTCGCCAAGCCGCCATCCCGCTGCTAGGATCTTTCACTAATTGTTCATGCTGTAATACGGTTGCTGCCGGTATATCCGAAATTGCAGCCGCACCAGCTTTTACAAGAACCAGTTTAGTCGACTCATATTCCAACTCAAAACGAGTTAATGACGATTGGTCAATTAATTTAATAATCGTGGTAATATCCTCTATGTTTAGCATAAACTCACTCCTTCATTGCTGATTAATGGCCTTCCTAACCCTCAATCAATTTCAGATCAATTGCTGTCTTTACATGATCGATTAACTTTTCGCGTGCCATGTACAATTCTTCAGCTTCATAGCCACTAATCTCACAAAACTGTATTTGACCGCCAGGTTTAACCTGAGCTACTTTAGGAATATCCACTAAAGCTACCTGCGCAATTTTAGGATAGCCACCTACAGTTTGTCGATCTGCTAATAAAATAATTGGATTGCCATCAGGCGGTACCTGAACGGTACCAAGCGCTACAGCTTCGGAAATCATCTCTAAAGGCTTAGCCAGCATTAGCGGTTTTCCCGCTAACCGGTACCCCATTCGGTCGGATTGCGGCGTAACATGATAGATTTGATTAAAGACTTCCTGTTTTGTCTCATTAGAGAAACAATCATATTGTATCCCACGAGTTACACGAATGACATGAATGGCAGACTGCTGAGTCAGATGATGTCTGCCGAAAAACCAGGAAGATGCTGAAAACGATTGGTTGGCTTTATTTGCAGCCAGCTGTGCCATAAGACGAGCCGAACGCTCATGAAGCGGAGCAAGCATTAAACAATCATCTTTTTTTAACGCACGTCCGTGAAAACCGCCAATTCCTGCTCGCAAATACGTACTTTTACTATTCATGACATCTGGTAATTGGTAGCCTCCGCCTACTGCTAAGTAAGTGCGACAGCCTGACTTGCAGGCACCGAATTTTAATACACTGCCTTGTTTTAAATATACTGGACGCCACATTGGAATAGCCACATCATCTACCGTAGGTGACAAATCCCCTCCCGTGATTGCAATCAACAAATCTTCCTCAATCTGCAATCGCGGCCCTAATAACGTAATTTCTAAGACTGCCGTATTTTCTTCATTACCCACTAAGAGATTAGCAATCCGCAGTGAATAGGCATCCATAGCCCCACTTACAATAACGCCATGCTTTTGATAGCCATAACGTCCTATATCCTGAATACTTGTCAGTAATCCTGGGTGAAGAACCTTGATACTCATTGGCTTTCCCCCTCGTATTCCTGATATTCCTGTAATGAAATCGGCTTGAACTTTACAAGATCCCCTGCTTGCAGCAAACTGGGGGGATGCTGTTTCGGCCGAAACAGTTCAATGGGTGTCCGGCCGATAAGCTGCCACCCGCCAGGAGTTGCAATTGGATAAACCCCTGTTTGCATTCCTGCAATTCCCACTGTTCGGGCAGGAATCGTTGTTCGCGGCGACTGCCGCCGCGGAGTTGAAATTCTTTCATCCAAACCACCTAAATAGGGAAATCCTGGCGCAAAGCCAATCATATATACGAGATATTCTCCACTGCTGTGAATATGAATCACTTCATCGATATCAAGCTGATTATGACTAGCGACAACCTCTAAATCAGGCCCGAATTCTCCGCCATAGCAGACAGGAATTTCGATAATGTTGGGATTATTCTTTGTAGAACAATCCAATTGATCAACTAAATTCTTCAATATTGCTGCAACAATTTCAAAAGCTGACTGATCAGCGACTTGTTTCATTCTGCTGTTAGAACGCTTAACTGCCAATGGATCATAAAATACTGTAATACTTGAAAATGCCGCAACGTATTCAATCATTCCGCAGAATGAATTGTTGTCAAGATAATCTGCCAAGGCTTTAACCTTCCGATGAATCTCAAGATTAATTGCTTTGCCAAATTCAACCAGAATTGCTGCTTCACCCAACGGTATATATTCGACTTCAGCAGCAACGGTTTGATTCATTTGCTTCATTATTACCACCTCGCTTTGCCGCATGTAAAAATAGCCCTCAGCTTATGCGACAAGGTATCAAGAAAAGAGGCTGGCGACAAGCCTATTATTCCTTCTTACCGCCAGCAACCATTAAACTTTATACTTATAAAACTCCAAATTGTTCATCCCGCACATCAGTGATAAACATGTGCCCGGGAGCATGAGTAATCATGAGTTCTGGTTTTACCTGCATAGCCACAGCTTGCGGCGTAGCTCCGCAGGCCCAAAAAACAGGAACTTCCCCAGCTTTAACCGTAACCGGATCACCAAAATCAGGTTTATAAATATCACTGATCCCGATACCTGCCGGATTGCCAATATGAATGGGAGCTCCGTGAACTGCTGGAAAACGCGATGTAACTTGAACAGCTCTTACAATATCCTTCTCAGGAATTGGCCTCATACTGACAACCATCGGCCCTTCAAACCGCCCTGCTTTTATGCAAGGAATATTGGTTTTATACATAGAGACGTTACAATCCTGCTCAATATGACGAACAGGTATGCCATTATTCATGAGCGGATGTTCAAAAGTAAAACTGCACCCCAGTAAGAAAGCAACCATATCATCTTCCCAATACTGTACAATATCGGTTACTTCCTCAACTAATTCACCATGCCGATAAATTCTGTATTTAGGAATATCTGTGCGCAAATCTGCTTGCGGCGCAACCAATTGGGGAATCGGCGACCCTGGTTCAGTAACATCCAGTACCGGGCAAGGCTTTGGATTACGCTGGCAAAACAGCAGAAATTCAAAGGCCATTTCTTTTTTTAATATAGCCAGATTGGCTTGAGTAAAGCCTTTAGCCATACCTGATGTCGGCTTGATTAATTGATTGGTCCGGATCATAGCCCGTACCTCGGCGGCACTCATATTAGCAAAGTCTAGCATCTTAATTCACCTCAAGAGTTCGTTATTTTTTATTTAAATAACTTTGGCAACTCATTAATGAGAGTATACCCACCCATATAAGTCATAACGACAACGACTAAAACGCCAAAAACAGTCATCCATAAAGGATGTTTATAGTTGCCAACAATTTTCTTGCTATAGGCGGCAACCAGCATGGTACCTAAGGTAATTGGCAAAATAAGACCATTGAGCGCACCCACTAAGACTAATACCTTAACCGGTCTGCCAATGATAGCAAAGACTAAGGTAGAGACCGCAATAAAACCAATAATGATAGCACGGTAATTTGTATCTAATTTCGGATGGAAAGTTCTGATAAACGATACGGAGGTATAAGCGGCACCAATAACCGAAGTAATGGCTGCTGCCCACATAACAATACCAAACACTTTATAACCAAGCTCTCCAGAGGCCAGTTTAAATACCGAAGCCGGAGGATTCGCAGGATCAATGGCCAGCCCATGGGCAACTACCCCCAGCGCAGCCAGGAATAATACGACCCGCATAACACCAGTTACCAATATACCGGTTACCGAGCTTTTTGTAACTTCAGGCAACGCTCCTACACCGCGTACGCCAGCTTCCAATAAGCGATGTCCACCCGCAAAAGTGATGTAACCGCCTACTGTCCCCCCAACCAGAGTGACAATAGCCATCATGTCAATTTGATCAGGTACAAAGCTTTTGACAATAGCTTCTCCAACAGGCGGAGCTGAAGTAATTGCCACATAAACAGTCAGTGCAATCATGACAAAACCGGCAATTTGTGTAAAGCGGTCCATTGCTTTGCCAGCTTCTTTTACCATAAAAATAGCAATAGCAATCACAGCACTAATAACCGCTCCTGTTATTGGCGATATACCGAATAATACATTAAACCCAAGCCCAGCCCCGGCAATATTACCGATATTAAAAGCTAATCCGCCAGCAACAATGAGAAATGCAACGAAATACCCTAAGCCAGGTAATACACTGTTTGCAATGTCCTGACCACGTTTTTCTGAAACGGCAATGATGCGCCAAACATTCATTTGAGCACCAATGTCTAAAATAATGGACATTAGAATGACAAATCCAAAGCTTGCTGCTAATTTTTGGGTAAAAACGGTTGTCTGGGTTAAAAAGCCTGGTCCAATTGCTGAAGTTGCCATCAGGAAGGCAGCCCCTAATAGTAAATCCCAGTTAGATTTTACCGCACCTGGTGGTTTAGCGGCTGGTTTTGTGTTGTTTTTTGCTGGTTCCATAATAAAATACCCCCTCTAATAAATTAAATTACTTCCCTATAGCTTGAACAGTCACTCCGGAACTTGCCAGAAACTCATGAATTTTTTTTGCAAATTCCAGGGCATGCGCTCCGTCGCCATGGATACATACAGTATCGGCTTTAATTGCAACTTCACTTCCCTGCTGCGCTGTAACCGATTGTTCTTTCACCATTTTGACTACCTGATTAATGGCTTGCTGATGATCAGTCACCATCGCATTGGGCTGTGTGCGTGGAGTAAGCGATCCATCTGACTGATATGTTCTGTCAGCAAATACTTCATTGGCCGTTTTAAGCCCCAGCCGTTCCCCTGCCAAAACCAATTCACTGCCGGAAAGACCAAATAGAATGAGTTCCGGGTTTACGTCATACACAGCCTGAGCAATAGCTTCAGATAAGGCCTGATTTTTTGCTGCCATATTATATAAAGCCCCATGCGGCTTTACATGCTGCATGCTCCCACCCTCGGCTGTTACAAAACCAGCCAAAGCACCAATTTGATAAACAACCATTTCGTAAGCTTCCTGAGGTGTAATGCTCATATTCCGGCGACCAAAGCCAATCAAATCAGGCAAGCCAGGATGAGCACCTATTGCTACTTTATTGGCTAAAGCCAGTCTGACTGTTTTACGCATAACCCCTGGATCTCCGGCATGAAAACCGCAGGCGACATTAGCAGATGTTACAAATTCAAGAATTGCTTCGTCACTGCCAATTTTATAGGCACCAAAACTTTCTCCTAGATCACAATTTAAATCAACCCGATACATAAGAAGCTATCCTCCTTGCAATGATAATCAATCATGAATCTATCCATTTCCTTGCTCAACCACCTCCGGCAAATAAAAAAAGGCGCTTCAAACAAAATACTCTTTTGTTTGAAGCGCCCTTGCTTCTGAATGTGCTATCTTTTGACTTTTCTTACTTGTCAATTATCATAGCATTGAAACAGAAACACGTAAAATTGAAAAATTCAATACCGCAATTCGATTTTTTTGAATGTCATTCATTCTATTTTTTTGTATGAGCTAAATTCACGATCTCATGGTACTGATTGCTTTCTATTTGCAAAGCATCAATGGCCACTTGTTCCTCAACGCAAGCAAAGGTAATGGCATCTCCGGGCTTTGCTTGAGCCAAAAAAGGCAAATCAGCCCAAATGACTGAACCCAATTTGGCAAAACCACCCGTAGTCTGATGATCAGCAGTCATGATGACCGGAGTACCATTAGCAATAATTTGGATCGCGCCCTGGCACATCGCATCTGAAACGATATCGGCTTTACCAATCGGCTTAACCCGAGGTCCTTTCAGTCCGTATATGATTCGATCAGCTTGCTGAGTGACTTTATAAACACTGGAAAAAAATGCATCAACCACCTCAGTGGTAAACATATTATCCTGAGGTCCAAGGATCATTCTCAAGACCACTTCTTCACTATAGTGCGGAATATACTGCGGGTGTAACCAATACGGCTTGGCCGGAGATACGATAGCTTGTCCGACATAGAGTACATCCCCCTGACGCAACGTCCGGCCTTCATAACCGCCAACTTTAGCCCGAGGGCAGGTTGATTTACTGCCCAAAACGGTAGGCACATCAATACCGCCTCGCACAGCCAAATAAGCCCGGTATCCACTTAACGCAGTCGAAAATCGTAGTTCACTGTGCCTGGGAACAACAAACGCAGACCAGTTTTCAACCGGTCTTCCATCAATTTCCCCTTGCATATTTGCGCCACATACCGCCACCAGCTGCTCTTCGTCAAACTTAAAAGCTGCTCCAGCAGCCGTCATTTCAACGAGAGCGGCTTCCGGTGAATTTCCCACAAGGATGTTTGCAACCTGTGAGGAATAACGATCCATTGCTCCTGAGACCGGCATGCCATAAGCCTGATATCCCCACCTTCCCTGATCCTGGATTGTCGTATATTCGCCTTGCTGTGTGATCGTAATCATCGCTATTCACCTTCTCTTACAAAGCACTGACTTCAAGAATATATGTACCTTCATCAACCGCACGGCGAATCTTGAAATACTCGTCAATCGTAATATCCGAAAAGTGTAGATAATCTCCCGCTGAAACTAAAAAAGGATTCTGACTTTGCGGATTAAACGCTTTTAAAGGAGTCCTCCCAATCAGCCACCACTCACCGGGGCTTTCGATCGGATAAATCCCGGTTTGATAGCCGCCGATCCCGACCGAGCCAGCGGGAATCTTCTGCCGCGGTTTTTCCTGCCGCGGTACGGCAATCCGATCCGACATACCGCCTAAATAAGGAAAGCCTGGAGTAAAACCTAACATATAGACTAAATAAGGTTTAGACGTATGCAGCGCAATCACTTCCTGCGTTGACAAGCTTGCATATCGAGCCACGAATTCTAAATCAGGTCCAAAAACACCACCATAACAAACGGGGACCCGAACCACCCTTGGATTTAATTGATTTTGGTCATGAGGCTGCATGTCACCAAGCAGCTGGGTGATGATCTGCGCCAAGGTCTGACGGTTGATGATTAGCGGATCAAAATAAACAGTGGCCGAACGATAGGTAGGAACGACCTCGATGATACCGGTAATAGCACTGCTATTCAACTGTCTGGTTAGCTGCTGAACAAGTCCATTGATTTCCGGTGAAATCACATTGCCAAATTCTACTACCAACCCATGCTCTCCGGCAATCAATAGCTTGACACGACTCAGAACTTCCCTCATTGAACATCTCCTTCCGCCTGCTTCGCTGACTAATTATTTCAATAAACGCTCTTGAACCAGCTTAACAAATGCTTGGATTGGAGGTGACAACCATTTTTCTTTGTGATAAACCAAAAAAGCTGATGTCTGAAATTCAGAGCCTTGCCAAGGCAGAGCCACTAAGCGACCGGCCTCCAGCTCATTTTTGACGGCAGCCAACGGCAATACTGTTATGCCTAATTTACTAATAACAAATTCTTTGATTGTTTGGATCTGACAAATCTCCAAAGCTGCCCGGGGACGAATTCCCGCCTTAATCAGGCTTTTTTCCAATACCGTACGATAACTGCTGCCTGACTCAATATAAATAATGCTTTGCCCTTTTAAATCTTTTGCTTCAACTCGTTTAAAAGAAGCAAGTTCATGTTCCGGTGAAGCGACCATGACAATTGGCTCTGTCCATAATTCCTTGCTGATAAGATCTGAGTCAGCAATATTCTTTTCTAGAAAGAAAGCTAAATCCATCATATTCTTTCGTAATAACATTCTAAAATCGCTGCTGATGCCAAATTTTAACTTTAACTCCACATCCGGATACAAAGAGCTATATTCTTTGAGTAATTCAGTAAGATGATAAACACATAAAGATTCCGGCATACCAATGATCACCGACCCACGCGGCACCGCCGAATGATCCAAGTCATTTTTGGCATCTTCAGCCAGTTTGGTAATTTTTTCAGCATAATCATAAAGCCGTTCACCATCGGTGGTGAGCATGAGCTGATGGCCAAAGCGCTCGAACAATACTGTATTTAGCTCTTTCTCCAGCAACTGGATATGGGTTGTTACTGAAGATTGAGTATATCCTAGAAACTGGGCTGCATGAGAAAAATTGCCGAGTTTCACAATACTCATAAAAGTTTTTAATTGCCGAATTTCCAAAGGATCTGCCACCCCCAATAACATAAACCATAAAAAGCTCAACATGTTATTTGTTGAGCTTTCACCATCTTGGTGTAATCATTTCCTGGCAATAATTCAGAAATCATCTCTCAGCCAATACTAGTATATACAGTTGACAGGCCAGTATAACGAGATTTTTTAAGCGCCACAAACAAGAGCTATTTTTTATAGTTATTACTCACATAACGATTTTCTCCTGCTCTAAACCAACAAATCAGTCAATATTTAACGAAAAAACATACAAATTACTTTTTAAAACTACAATAAAAGACATTTTTTGAAATCAAGAGGATTGATATTTTACCATGTCCAACCGACAGAACGTGTTTAAAATTCATAAACTAACCGCCATATTCTTACCATCAATACAAGCTTCCCACAATAATCCATACTAGTAAAAAACTAATTAGGATTGTCATATTTGCAAGTGTCCCCACAAAGTTCTGATCATAACCAAACTCAATGGCAAAGGGAATCGCTGCCATGGCAACCGGCAGAATAAAGCCAACCAATAACGTATAACGAATGATATCACTAAACGGTGTAAACCAAAACAATAAGCCGCCAACGATGAGCCCGATCACATACCTGACTGCTAGAATTCGCCCCATATTACGCCAGTATTCCGAGTTAAGCGAGAAGCTTAGATGAATGCCTAACAGTAACAGCGACAAAGGCATGTTTGCCTTGGCTAGAATCTGAGTCACAGCAAGCAGCTGCTGCGGAAATTTCAAGCCACCCACAGCGGCAATAAAGGCAATGGTATAAGCTAGCAGCGGAATGGATTTACCTAGTTGAACAAAAACAGTTTTAACACTGAGTTGGCTGCTGTCAGTCGAATAATAGCTGGCAATGAGATAACAAACAATAAAGATAACCAATGAATTACCAACATCAAACATGCCAAAATATTGAAGCCCGGCTTGTCCCCAAATGGCTTCAACCAGAGGATAGGCAAATAATCCAATATTAAAGCCTGGCAGCAGCATAATCAGCATGCCCCGGCTATTTCTTTGCTCTTTTCTAAAAACAATAAAACCAACTGCTGCCATCAGCAATCCGTAGAATGCACTGATCACGGTAATCATAATAAGTGAAAAATCTATTTTTATTGTGCTAAATGTGGTAATGATCAGTGCCGGCAAGGTAATGTTAAAGATAATTCTCGCAAGTCCCTCGCCATCCTGTGCTTTAATGATTGATAATTTTTTACAAACATAACCTGTAATAATGATCATCAGCGATAACAGAAATTGGGTGTTTAAGTGCTCCATCATGCTCCTCCAATATTAACCTGTGCAGCAAAGTTGCTTATTTCAATAATGCTACCCAATTGCCTGCTATCTGACAAGTACGCACTTAATAGTAACTTAGCAAATTCCGCTATCTGTAAAATACATGAAAACCTTTCCCATAGTGAAAGGTTTTCATGTGCTGTATTTTGAAGAAATCAGCATGATGCTTCCGTTGAATTTAGACTGAATAATTGATCAGCTTGCGCCGAGTTCTCTTTCGCAGTCACTTGCTGCGGTGTTATCCGGTAAACCGAAACCGCCTTACCATCATGAGAGGAACGATACTTCTCAATTAAATTGCCGGTTAAAGACTGACTATAATACTTTGGCATAAATTTATCCAGGAATTTCTGAAGCGCTGCCGCAGCCTCTTTGGAATCAATTACCTTTTCAGCCTTGCCGAGCAGCATGACACTGAAATAGGCCGTATCGGCATGACAGGGCACCGGGTCGGTAACCGTCCCATGCTCCTGATAAACGGTGAAACAAACGGTCGGCTGCTGAGCAAGAATGGCCTCTTTTTTGCCTGAGCCCATGCCATGAATATAAACAGCACCATTGTACCATACATAGTTCATCGGAACAGCATACGGATAAGCTTCACTGACCATCCCAAGCACACCGGTTCTTGACTGAGATAAAAAGGTTTCAATTTTCTGCAGGTCGGTACAGTTTCTCTGCTTGTAACGAACTTGTTCCATTAAAGAATCCCCTCCCTATCCATTTTTTCCAATTGGGTAAGAAATCGTTCCATCCACTGATTGCTTTGCTCGATATATGCAGGATGAGCCAATAATTCCTCCGGGGTCTGGACATAAGCACCAGGAATCATTTCAGCCCGGCAGTTTTCCACAAGACTCTCAATAATCGAAGCGGTATTTTCCAGATGATACTGAAAGCCAAATACCCTGTTTTTGTAAATAAAGGCCTGATGTTTACAGGCATCGCTTTCGGCGATACACTGAGCCTCTTCCGGCAGAATACTGAAGGTGTCACCATGCCATTGAAAGACAACCGGCTGCTCAGGAAAAAATGAAAATAGCGGGGATAACCTGGCATGTTCACTTAAGCGAACAGGAAACCAGCCAATCTCCTTAACAGGATTTTGGGTCACCTTGCCGCCAATCACATCAGCAATGAGCTGCCCGCCAAGACATAACCCGATAACCACTTTACCGGTTTCAATCGCCTCCCGGATAAACACCTTTTCAGCAGCCAGCCACGGATAAAATTCTTCCTCATAGATATTCATCGGACCGCCCATGATGACCAGCCAATCGAAATCCTGCTGACGAGGAAGAGGTTCATTTTGATAGAACTGCGTACTGGTTATCCTGTGACCATTTTCCTTTGCCCAGATAAGAATGCTGCCAGGATTTTCAAAGGGGACATGCTGCAAATAATGAAGTCTCATCTTTTTTGTCCTTTCATAACTGGTTTTAGGCTTTATCCTTCAAGATAGAATGCCGGACTAAGTACCCCGTGCCCGGGCCACTAATTGAGTAAGGTCAGGCAACTGTGCCCTGTCGATACCGGTTTCATGCCCATGAAGCTCAGTAAGCGCCTCAACCACTTGCTCCAGTGCCGCATTCCCGGCCCGCTCGCCAATCCCGCCTACCGTAACGCTTGCCATGCGCACCCCGGCCTGAATAGCAGCGATGGTATTGGCAGTAGCCAGGCCAAAATCATTATGCACATGAATCTCCAGTGGGAGGACACACTTTTGCACAAGTCTTTGCATCACTTCATAGGTTTTAAGCGGCTCTAAACAGCCCACCGTATCGGCATAACGAATATATTCCGCCCCCGCTCGGGCAGCAGCAGCGGCTACCTGCAAAAAAAACTCCTCATCCGCCCGCGACGTATCCTCCGTTCCAACCGATATCCGGCAGCCAAAACTGCGGGCAAAAGCGATCGCGTCAACAAGCTGCTGCAAAACGGCCTCTCTCGTTGTTTTTAATTTATATTGTAAATGCAAATCCGATACCGGAATTGAGATATGAACAAAGGAGAAGCCGCAATGAACTGATGTCAGGATGTCTTGCCTGACCGCCCGGTTCCAGGCAATCACTCTTGCCGACAAACCGGCCTCAACAATGGCCCTCAGAGTCGTTTGCTCTTCAGCTCCCATCGCCGGGGTACCTGCTTCAATGGCAAACACACCAACCTGGTCAAGAGCCTTGGCAATGGCGAGTTTTTCTGCCTGAGAAAATACCAATCCGGCTGCTTGCTCACCATCACGCAAAGTTGTATCCACAATGGCGATTCTCATGATGCAGCTTCATGCACCAGTTCTAATAACTGCACATCAGAAACAGGCGCTTTTTGCCCGATTGCCAGACTGCGGACTTTTTCCAGCACTGTTTGCACAACGACCGGATGAATGAAAATATTCATTTCTTTTAATTTAAATTCAATCGACGCTTTACCTGAATGTTTACCAATAATAATTTTACGGGATAATCCCACCGTCTCAGGGGTAAACGGCTCATATAAGTCGCTTTTTTTATTCACACCATCGACATGAATCCCCGATTCATGTGCAAAAATGGAAGAACCGATAATAGGTTTTGTCGTATGAACACTTTGACCAAGATAGTGAAGGATTTCTTCACAACAAGCGGCTAAGTTGTTGGGTACAGCCAGAGGAAATTTCAGCAAATACAAGGCACCCATCAGCACCTCTTCCAGCGCCGGATACCCAGAAACTCCGCCAACCGAGACAGCAAGGCAGCGGACGCCGCTTTGGATTGCGCCAAGCGCATTTCCTGTGACCAATCCCAGTCTATTTTTCCCGTAGTATTCCACCAGGCAAGGGATTGCCTGCTGAAATTCCAGCAAATTCTGATAGGTAGTGATCGGGTCAAGTTCGCCACGCTCATCATCAAAAACAATACTGTGGATATCATACTTTTTCACAGTACGGTCAAGCCGCCGCAATTCGAATGCCGAGTATTGGCAGCCGCCAGTAATATGAAGCGCTACCGTCATTTCCCGTGCTTGAGCCTGCCTGAGTGCTGCGGCTGCCGGTACCGGCATTTTTTTTACAGCGTCATGGGTGATCGTTATTTTAATATGATCGCAACCCAATTGATGAACTTGCTCAACCTGTCCGGCATCCGGCTGAATGCATACGCGGATATCGGTGGCATCCGCCACGCCATCATATAAAACAGTCAGGAACGACTTCAAACTCAGATCAAATAGAATGTGCGATATAGCTGCAATTTTCCGCTTGATATCAAGGAATTCAGAGGTATCCATAGATTGCTTTTCTAACGCATAACCCAGTGTTTGGTCAATAAACGTAAAATCCGCTTTCATCACATAACCTTCTTTCATCATCATTTGTCATACCATTAACTGTAATGAAATCCAATTGGAGAATTTTCCCGCTAGATCCTACCTAGATACCACTGCAAGCTTTACTTGCTTGATCGGCTTCATGATTCAATTGATGGAAAGCGTGCAGTAAACCTTCTTCGACCCCGGCGCAAGACTCGATGACTGAAATACCATGGTCCTGCAGCCGTCTTTGCGCTTCATGACCAATCCGCATGGTCAATACAGCAGCACAATCAGCAATCCCTTCAATGAGCGCATCTTTTGTTGTTTCTGTTTCATCACAATTTGCCGCACCCAGACAATACTTTTGAGTAGCTCTGGTTTCAACAAACCGGATCGCCACACCATCGGTCTCATAAATGTGAAATTCCTCGGCATGACCATAGTGCAGATCCACCAGTTTCTGATGCTTGGAAGTTACCGCCACTTTATAAACCTTGGTACGCAGACTGCATGGTTTAACCGTTTCCGGCTTGGCATTACGGAATTTATAAGATTGATCTTCTGTCAGCAGCCCGATAGCATCAGCCCGGCATTGCTGACAGTGACGCATTTGGAAGATATCTGTTTGGCACATATCCCGCATAGCATCCACTTCTTTTCTGCTGGTCTGGGGAAAGTTTTGAAATACGCTGCCTGGAGCTGGAATGAGTGGCATAATATTGGTCATCAGCGCTCCCAGACTCTTTACTTTTTTTACTACTGCCGGAATATGCTCATCATTGATATTTTTAATCATAACCATATTAACTTTTACCAGGACACCGTGATCCGCTAAAAATTTAATGCCTTCCAGCTGATTGTTGCAAAGAATTTCAGCCGCCTCTTCGCCCACATAATACTTGCCCTGATAATAAGCATGGTGGTAAATTTTTGCCCCGATCGCAGCATCCAAACAGTTTACCGTGACCGTGACATGCTTAACTCCCAAGTCAATAATCTCTTGCCCGTAATGAGGCAGCATCAGGCCATTGGTGGACAGGCAAAAGATAGTATCCGGCGATTGGGCTTTAATCAGCTCAATACTTTTCTTTACCGGCTCCCAGTTGGCCAGTGCATCACCAGGGCCGGCAATCCCGACAACACTCAAATGAGGGATTTCTGCCTTTACCCGGATAAACTTAGCCAAACTCATTTCAGGAGTTAATACTTCGCTTGTCACACCAGGACGGCTTTCATTGACACAGTCATATTTCCGGTTGCAATAGTTGCAGCTAATATTACAGACCGGCGCTACCGGCAGATGCATCCTGGCATATTTGTGATGGGCATCAAAAGAATAGCAAGGGTGTTTGGCCGTCATTTCAGCCAAATCTTCCGGTATCACCGGCACTGCAGTCTTAGAACACTCATTTTCCATATCTCGTTCAACCCCCTGCCAGGCATCTACTCCCAGCTTTTTTCATCAATACTTTCCTATTCATGTTACGATGATGATTGTTGATGCTTGCTAAAAGCCGCTCTCACTGCGGCAATTCTGGTTTGATCAAATAGATCCTCAACTTCCTGACACATGAGCAGAACACGGTCCATGTCGGATAGTTCGGGAACACCATGATGATAATTTTCCAGCGAGCAAATCCCGAATATTGAATCCAGTGATCGTATTTCTTTATTTAAAGCCGGTGAAACGTCAATCAATTCTTCTACTGCATCCATCAGACAGGTATAATTATGATTTCCTGGTTCTACTCCGTATAAATCACACAAAGCAATCAGATAGTTTTCGAGCGCAACTGAAGCTACATTAAAGACCACACTGGAGCACTGCCCTTCTTCTAAAAATTGTTTGGCCCGGTGATGGTACATCTTGGCACTCCGATAATCTTCTTCAAACAGTTCTACATCGATTACATTTATGTCAATCATCGTTCTACCCTCTTTTTAATAGGTTTCTGCCAGAACCTGATGATGAATCAGGAACTGGCAGAAACGAATAAATTCCAGCTATAGCTTGCACGTCGAAACCTTCATAACCTCATGTCTTCCATACAGTCTACCAAACATTAAGAATCCATTCTTTATTTTTCTTGTACTCCATATCGGTAAACAGCGTGTTGGCCATAGCTTCAGCCAGCCATCTGGCCCCATTATAACCGACAACCGGATAGCGGTGCAGTCCTGCGCGGTCATAGGTAGGAAATCCTACGCGCAGCATCGGAATATTATAGTCAATGGATATAAACCGCCCTTTGGAATGACCCAGAATCAGATCAAGTTCCAAGCCTTCGTTCTTGATACGGTTCTCCAATTCCCATAAATCCGCATTCATAATAATCTCCATGCCATAATCGACATTTTTCTGAAGAGCCTGAATGCGTGGATCGTTCGGATAGGATTTATTATCATCGCCAAGCAACAGCAGCATAGGTTTCATCTCCATATCGAGACAAAATTCTGCAAGGCCGAGGACAAGATCGGCATTTCCATAAATAGCAACTTTTTTGTCAGCAAGAAACAAATGCGTGACATCGGTGATGGCATCAAGTGCAAGACCCCGCTCATGCACCAGCGAATCAGGAATTGGCTTTCCAGTCAGTTTCTTGACATTCTGCAAAAAGGTATCAGTGTTCCGAATGCCGATCGGAGTCGGCCCAATGACCGTTGGGATATCAAATTCGTTCGCCAGATATTCAGCAGCCTGCCCGCCTTCATAGCGATTGAGCGCGATGGTTCCCAATGCATTGGCCGTTCCGGTCAAGTCTTCAATGGTCGTATTGCCATGAGAGACAAAGTTCCCGTCCGGCATTAAAGGAGAATCAAAGCTTTCGATTTCGAAAAGCACGGTTGCATCAACCTGCATCTCGCTTAGCAAGTGCTTGAGTTCTGTCACATCCCCAGGATTCACCCATCCGGTAATCAGATTGAGTTTTCCATTGGGCTCAGCTTTTTTAGCAAAATGGCTGACAAAGTCCTTGACCGCACAATCGTAGCCGCTTACCATGCTCCCCTTAAAGCTTGGAGCATGACAAGGAATGAGATGAACCTCGCGGTCGGGATATTTTTCTTTTAACAGCCCATTATTAAGCTTCATAATAACGCCATCAACATCATCACCAATGACTTCAGTACAGCAGGTTGTAATAATCGGAATCACTTTTACATGGGGATACCGCATCAATAATACATCGACCGCTTCCTCAACGCGATTGAGGGCACCAAATACCGCACCATCTTCATGTACAGAGGAAGATGCAATCTCGAAACTCTCTTTGAAATGCTGTGAGAATAACAGGCGGACGAACATAACGCAGCCCTGTCCTCCATGAACAATTCCGATGCAATCCTTTATTCCTATGCTGGCAAACTGTGAGCCACAAGGCTGGCATGTGAATATCGGGTTGATAATGCCGGCACGTTCTTTTTCTTTTAATTCACAAGACATAGCATTACTCCTTTTCCTTCGTTGTTTTTTCTGTGTCCGCCTTGATCATAGCTAGCTACAAATTAATAGCGAGAGTCAGTAAGCTCTGCATTCAGCGATCCATGAATGGTTAAGTAATCCAAGCGCTCTTTGAGTCCCTGCATGAGTAACTTAATCTCGGCTTTATCCATACCCGCCAGCCATGAATAACGGCTTTTGAACGCCTCAGCCAAGCATACGGCATCTACCCAGTAACATTTGTCGGCAGGAGTATCTTTTTCGACCGGTTCGTCACACAATATCTGCATGGTTTTGGTCAATATTCCCTCATTTTGTCTCTCACGATCCCATGAGCGGGAATGAAATTGCCACAAACATTTTTTCATGATATAGTCCACTAGTTGTTCGATCCTGTCTTTCATCATAGCCTCCATAAATGACATCCCTCCATTATACCGCTGAGAGTTGTGGTTTTGCCGGGAAACTTGGATAAGTCTTGCTGCGTAAATCGGAAACACTGTCATATTTACCGGTATATTCTCTTAGTTCTTTCGAAGCAGTAATCTCTTCACTTAAATTGACATCAGAGATCATCTTACGGGTTTCAAAACCTTTATCGGTAGCGATTTCGTCTGTGCTGATATCCACAAAAGAAAGCTTATGCATCGGGGAATAGATAGCATTATAGATATCACGCGCAAATCTGACCCAGCCTTCATAGCCTTTATAAGGTCCGTTATGATAAGCATGAGCATTGAGATAAGGCACCCGGATCTTTTTAGCCACCTCACCCGGACGTTTGCCGGTAAAAATAACGTCAGGCTTCAACATCTCCATGGCTTCAAGTGCTTCCAATTCGTTCGGATCGTCAATGGCAAGCGCCCCTTCTTCGCAGCGGGCAATGCCTTTTTCCATATCGCCCTGATGACCGAACTTGGTATACACCGAGACAACCTCAACTCCCATTTCTTCATGAATAACATTGGCCCAGTGCCAGAGCTTGGAACCACCCGGCCAGAGACACACTTTCTTGCCTTTCAGCCGCTCCTTATACCAGTCTAGTTCGGGCTTCCAGCGGGCTGTTTCTTCATCAATAATGGCCTGTGCCCGGTCTTCAATGCCAAAGAACAGGGCAACCTTTCTCAGCGATGCCGACAACGGCTCAAAACCAAAACCATCAATATCAAGCCTTGGGATCCCATAGCGTTGTCTTAGCTCATTGCAGATATACTCAGCCGAACGCGCACATTCAAGAACATTCAGATCGGCCTTATGCATGGATCTAAGATCGTCATAAGAACCGTTACCGGTAAAGGTGGAAAGTACCTGGATGCCCATTCGTCTGAAATAGTCCACCATGACTTCCTGATCACCTTGAATGTTATACTCGCCCACATAATTAATAACATAATCGCTGGTAAGTTTGGGTTCAACATTGCCAACCTTTTTATCGATCCAGGCAATATTGATCTTATGATGTCCCCCTGACTGGCTTGGTCCGCCAAAGCCGGGAGAATTGCAGACAAAGATATCGACTTCAGGCAGTTCTTCCATCACCTCTTGCGCAATGGCATCGATATCGTCCCCGATCAGGGCTGAGGCACAAGTTTGGTAAAGGGTCATGCGCTTAATGTCAGGAAAAGCTTTAAATGCTTCAATAATATTTTGTTTAAGCAGTTTCTCAGCACCGAATATAATATGTTTTTCCTTCATATCAGTCGCGTAAGTGTATTTGAGCTGGAAGTTATCATTATCGCTGATATAACGTTTGGTTTGCCAGGTATCATAGGTACAGCCTACCGGTCCATGACTCATATGGATAACATCCTTCATCGGTGTACCAATAACATGCTTTGCGCCACAGTATGCGCAGCCACGTTCTGAAATCGATCCTGGAATGGTATTGAGGTATCCGAGAGGAAGTGCCGAAGTTAAATCCTCGCCAGGGCCTTTCCTAACTGCATGCTTCTTTCTTTCAGGAATGCACTTGCTGCATTCAAACTCATGATATGGCATAGTTTGTTCCTCCTTGTATGTTCGCTACTTACAATCATGCATTATATTGCCGCATCTCCGGATTCCTTGGTTCTCACACGAACGGCGTCAAGTACGGGCAATACAAAAATTTTCCCGTCACCAACCTTGTAGTCGGTTTTGTTGGCCTCTATGATCGCGGTAACGATTTTGGATACATCCTCATCATGCGCCAGTACCGTAAACATTCTGCGCGGAAACAGACGAGTACCATCTAAAAATTCAGTGACCAGTTTTTCAGTTCCCTGATCCTCTTTCTGAGTTAACGCCAGTAAGGTTGCCCGTCGTTCGGCAATGACGGCTTTATCTTCCACCAGCCTGCCACGCCCCATAACCTTTGATGCGGTAAAGCCGGCAGCTCCAACGCTGATCAGTGCTTTCTTGGTGGCACTGACTTTATTAATCCTGACTACGGCTATAATTTCTTTCATCTCACCACTTCCTTTACAGACCAGCAGCGCCGCTGGAAACGGTATAGACTTCATCGACTGCACTGATAAATATTTTCCCGTCGCCAAACGCACCTGTTTCGCCGGTTTTGGCATTTTGGAGAACAATGTCAATGACATCGTCTTTATCTTCATCGGCAATGACCAGCATGATCAAACTCTTGGGAATTTCATCATAAATGACGTCACCAAACTTAATCCCCTTTTGTTTGCCACGGCCTACAACATCAAGCACAGTCGCAGCATTAAACCCAGCGCTGGAAAGTTCATAAAGAACGGTTTCTTTTTTATCCGGCCGAACAATAGCTCTCACCATAATCATCGTGTGCTATCCCCTTTACTTTTGATTTCTTGATTAATCCGCAATGCCGTATTTGACTACCATGGCTTCTAATTCATCCATATTGAGTGGTTTAGGAATAACAAAATTCTTATTTTCGATAATTTTGCGGGCCAGTTCCCCATATTCATTGGCTTGGTTACACTCAGCATCATACTCAACCACTGTCTTTTTGTTAAATTCAGCTTTTTGAACAATATTATCGCGAGGTACAAAGTGAATCATTTGGGTGCCAATTGCATTAGTGAACTCTTCCAGGAATTCTCTTTCCCGATCCACTTTACGGCTATTGCAGATGACGCCGCCAAGCCGGACACCGCTTTGCTTAGCGTATTTCACAAGACCTTTGCAAATATTGTTGGCTGCATAAATAGCCATCATTTCACCGGAAGCAACGATGTACACTTCTTGCGCCTTGCCATCGCGGATCGGCATGGCAAATCCGCCGCAAACCACGTCACCAAGTACATCAAAGAACACAAAATCTAAATCTGGGGTATACGCTCCGTTTTTTTCCATCAAATCAATGGCTGTAATTACACCACGGCCTGCGCAGCCTACGCCTGGTTCAGGACCGCCTGATTCAACGCAGCGAATATCCTTGTAGCCTGCTTTTACAACTTTCTCAACTGTAATTTTTTCTTCCCCTTCGTCACGCAGCATATCCATTAATGTCTTTTGATTCATGCCGCCAAGGATCATCCGAGTCGAATCAGCTTTAGGATCGCAGCCATGGATGAATACCTTTTGATCGTAAAAATGAGCCATTGCTGCCGCAGTATTTTGCTGGGTTGTTGATTTTCCAATTCCGCCTTTGCCATATATCGCAATTTTTCTTGTCATGTTTGTACGCCCCTTTTCAATTTACAGTTTTATTGAAACTACACTCCGTTTATCCTACTTGGTTCTCTTTATAGAAAACTGCCAATTAACCGTTCTGCTTCTTTTGCGTCTTTTTCGGCAGCCAGCGAAATCAGCTCCGCTTTACAAGCTTTAATTTGCAGCAGGCCTCGCCGAAATAATTGACTCACTTCTTTTTCACTGGAACAAGCTTTGACCGGGTAATCCTTTTTGGTGAATTCTCCTATTTTCATAAGATTGATTCACTGCTCCTTTTTGCTTTAAAATTCTTGAAAAACACCCGTCTTGTTGTTATAATATAAAATGGGTAAATCAAATAAACTTGGTGCCACTGGGAATATGAGATTACCGCTGCTTCATGGATATTCGTGGTATCTATGAAGCTTTTTCTTGTACATTTGCAAATTGATCTTCATGAGGACATGAACCACCTCCCTTTCAGCACCGGCTTGCAGCCATTTACCCAATTTTGCCAATCGAAAAATGGGTAAACCGAATAAGCCTGGGTGCCACTGGATTTAACTGTGCTGTACCGATATTCGTGGTATCCATACAGCTTTGCTTTGGTTCAGTGATTTGGAGTCGAGTTGGCTTTGGAACATGAACCACCTCCTTTTGGCATTCCGTTATCTGTTGCCCATATTGAAAATGGGTAAACTAAATAAGCCTGAGTGCCACTGGGATTTAACCATGTCTTATGAATATTCGTGGTATCCGTAAGACTCGGAGTTTAGCTTAGCACAAAGAGGTATCAACGAACCGGTCAGGTTCATTGATACCTCTTCGTATCTGCGAGCTAATTTGCTATTTGTACTTACCTTACACTAAAAGCAAATACCCGTCAATAGCTTTATAAATAGTGTTAAAATTCTTGAAAAATATTACCGGCTTGAAAAACAGCATTTCTGTTGTTATAATGTAACTTGGGTAAATCAAATAAACCTGGTGCCACTGGGAATAGGCGATTACCTCTGCTTCATGGATATTCGTGGTATCCATGAAGCTTTTATTTCTTGTACAGAATACAAAACAGGGTAACCATCTATGGTTACCCTGTTTTTATGTCAAGTACCTATTCTAAAAACTGGCCTGATTAAGTTTTGTCTTAATTTCAAATAGTAAATTTTCTGAGCATAGCTTGCAGATCTCCTGCCATCTTCGATAATGCCTGGCTGGATGCGGCAATTTCCTCAATAGAGGCCGACTGCTCTTCACCGGCTGCCGAAACAGTATGGGTTTGATCGGCCGTATCTTTGCTAATTCGTTCTATTTCCTTCACTGACGCAACAATCTCATGACTGCCTGCTGCCATTTGTTGAATGGCTGCGGCGATATCACCCATTTGCAAAGAAACCTGGCTGATTAACGCTTCAATTTCCGCAAAGGCTGAACCAGCACGATTGACGACTTCAGTGCCAACTTTAACTTCATGAGTCCCTTTATTCATAGCAGTAACCGCTTCTGTAGTATCTACTTGAACCTCACTGATCATGTTAGCGATTTTCTTTGCAGCATCTTCCGATTGTTCGGCTAATTTGCGAACCTCTTCCGCAACAACGCTAAAGCCTCTGCCATGCTCACCAGCCCTTGCCGCTTCGATCGCCGCATTTAGAGCCAGCAAATTGGTTTGTCCGGCAATACTGGAAATAGTATCAACAATTTGTCCAATTTCTTTAGAGCGATCACCCAGCTTAGCGACTACTTGAGCCGAATAAGCAACCGTGGTTTCGATGCTCTGGATTTGCTCGACAGCTTGCTCCAAACTCTTACGGCCATTCGCGGCAGCGTGATTAGCTTTATCCGATACGCCGGCCACACTGCTTGAATTGGCAGCAACCTGCTGAATGCCTGCTGACATTTGCTCCACAATCGCGACAGTTCCATCAACCGCAGCAACCTGCAGCTGTGTTCCCTGGGAAATATCAGAAACAGTGGAGGCCACTTGGTTAATGGCTTGAGCCGATTGCTCAGCACCTTCTCTCAGTTCGGCTGACGATACGGCGACATGCTCTGAGGCTTGACCAACCTGGCTGATTAAATTTCGTAAATTTGCAGCCATCTGCTCAAATGCGGCAACTAATTCCTGAATTTCGTCTTTTTGGTTATAAGCAATTTTGCTGACAACTAAGTTTCCGGCAGCAATCGATGAGGCTACTGTCACAACCTCCCGTAACGGACGTGCGATTCGCCGCGAAAACCAGATACTCAAAGTGACTGCCAGTAAGACTACAATAAGCGCTGCCATCAGCATAATCCGCTCGGTTACAGCATCGGCTTCCTGACTTTGCTTGACTCGTAAATCCATGCGCTCAGTTAAAAATACCGATAAGCTGCTTAAACTAGCTTCCGCATTACGATTGGCATCACCAGCAGTAGCCAGGTAACTCAAGGCTTCCTGTTGACCTTTTTGCTTATAGATTTCAAGAGTTTTTTGGGTGACTTGCTGATAGTTCTTTAAGACAACTTTGGTTTCTGCCACCTTCTGTTTGCCTTCGGGCGTAATTAAATTTTTCTCTAAGCTTTGCATGACATTCTCGGTTTTCTTAAGCGATTCGTCATATTGCTGCAAATAAGCAGCATTACCAGTCAGCAGATAGCCTCGCGCCAGATATCCTTGATTTTTCAGTTCAATGATTAATTCCTTAACATCAAAGACCAGCGGGGCACTGCGTTTCACTAAGTTTTCATACCCTTGCTGCACTTCATCGCTTTTGACCTTTTGATACCCGATTAATGCTGAAAAAGACAAAATAATCAACATTGAGATCATTAATATTTGGACTCCGATTGTAAACCTAGTTTTGCTAGTTTTTAGCACTTTCAAGACTCCTCTGCTCTTAATAATAGTAAACAAGTACACATTCATCGAAGCAGCAGATCTAGCTCTGCTGCTAAATGCCAAATAATGAAAAATGTAATCAGGGCAAGCCCTGATTACATTTAATGTGTACTATATTCCACCAATGCAACCTGGCAATCATCGGGCTTTCACCCTTTAGACCCATGGCTTTGCGTCCTTACCTTTCGATAAGTTTGCCAATAATATTAAAATATGACAAAATTCAACAATATACGCAAATTATAGCACTCGCAATAGTTGCTGTCCAGTGTATATCAAATTTTTACTAAAACAGGCAAAAATATCCTATAATAAAAAGCGTTATTGAGCCATGCCCAATAACGCTTTTTATTATAGGTGCGGACGCTAAGCCTCAGTTCAGTAGGTGATCAGCAAAACATCTTTTTCTTCAGCTTGCTGTACTCGACCTGTACATATTCTTCGGCCTCTGCCTGGTCGTCGATTTTTTCAACATTGACTGCACAATACTTATATTCAGGTGTCCGGGAAATAGGATCAAGATGATCAATTGTCAACTCATTACAAGCACCAATCCACCAATGATAGGTCATGTAAACGGCTCCATGATTGACCCGTTCCGTACTCAGCGCTCTGGCAATTACCTTTCCACGCCTTGAAGACACCCAGACAAGTTCCTGATCGTTGATTGCAAGCTTTTTGAGATCAGCCGGATTTATTTGCACAAAGCCTGGTTCATCAGCCAATACCTGCAATGCAGCACAATTACCGGTCATGGTACGCACGGAATAATGACCAATTTCACGAACCGTACATAATACAAGCGGATACTCGGCATCTGGCTGTTCCTTGGGCGAGCGGAACTCAGCAGCAAACAGCAAGCCCTTGCCGCTCGGCGTGTCAAATTTGTTATTTTTATAGAGATAGGGTGTACCAGGGTGATCTTCACTCGGGCACGGCCACTGAATACTGCCTAATTCTTCTAACCGCTTATAAGTTACACCAGTATAAATCGGGCATAAGACTCGCAATTCTTCCCAAATTTCTTCAGTATTATGATACTTCATTGGATACCCGAGGGCTGTTGCCAGTAAAGAGATGATTTCCCAGTCAGGCTTTACATCACCTTTGGGCTCAATGGCTTTATTAAACTTCTGGAACCCCCGGTCTGCTGCTGAATAAACGCCTTCATGCTCCCCCCATGAGGTAGCTGGAAAAATAACATCAGCATGAAGGGCCGTTTTATTCATAAAAATATCCTGAACAATAACTAATTCCATAGCATCTAAGGCTTCACGCACTGCGGCAGCATCAGGATCACTTTGCACCGGATCTTCGCCGAAGATATAGTAAGCTTTTAGTTTTCCCTCTTTGACAAGGTGAGGAACCTCAGTAAGATGATAACCTGGTGTAACCGGTAATTCATCAACACCCCAGGCTGCCGCAAATTTATTACGTACTGCTTCGTCCTTCACTGGCTGATAACCGGGAAGCATATTAGGCAATGCACCATGGTCACAAGCGCCTTGTACGTTATTCTGACCACGTACCGGTCCTACACCAACATTAGGCCGGCCAAAATTGCCTGTTAATAAAGCTAATGAAGATAACCCTTTAACAACATCAACAGCTTGACCAAATTGGGTTACCCCCATCCCCCAAAGGATAACCGCACTTGGAGCCTTGGCATAAATCCGGGCTGCCTCCCGAATATCCTGAGCCGGAATACCGGTAATCGACTCGGCATACTCAGGCGTATACCGTTCAACCATTTTCTTATATTCTTCGAAGCCTTCAGTAAAACTAGCCACATAGTCACGTTTATATAATCCTTCGGTAATTAAAACATTGCCAAATGCGTTAACCAGTGCCATATTGGTACCGTTTCTGATTGGCAGCCACAAATCGGCCACCCTGGCTTGCTCGGTAAAGCGCGGATCGGTTACAATGACTTTCGCTCCCTTTTCCTTTGCTTTTAAAATTCGGCGAGCCACAATGGGATGCGAATCGGCTGCATTATAACCAAAGATGAAGACACATTGAGTATCCTCAATCTCTGGAATGGAGTTGGACATCGCACCATTCCCTAATGTAGCAGCTAAGCCGGAAACAGAAGACCCATGACAAACCCTGGCACAATGATCGATATTATTGGTCCCCAGAACGGCCCGCACAAATTTCTGCATAATATAATTAGCCTCATTACCAGGGCCACGGGCAGAACCGGTTGCCATAATGGCGTCAGGGCCATATTGCTGTTTAATCTCCTGGAGCCTTTCGGCGGCGAACCCAATTGCTTCTTCCCAGGATACCTCTTGAAATTGTTCGGACCGGTTACGCCGTAATAACGGCTTAGTCAGCCTGGCCGTTAACCGCTTGGTATTTTTGAGAAAATCCCAGCCATAATACCCCTTTAAACATAACTCACTCTCATTGGTACGTCCCGGGCCAGGCTCAGCTCCTAAAATTTCGCCATTTTCTACTGAGAGATAAATTTGACAACCACTGCCACAATAGGGACATACAGTCAAAACTTTATGTGCCACTTCACTAACCTCCCTTAAGATCTAAACGTACTATAAACTACCAGGCATACCTGCAGCGCTGCCAGCAGCTCGCTTTCTTTTATTCTGCAAGCGCTCAGCAATTTTTGCTCCATCAATCAAATACAGGGCTTTAGTCGGGCAAACCTTAATGCAGGCAGGCTCCCCCTGGGTACTTTGACACAAGTCACATTTTACTGCATCAACGGCTGTCGAATGTTCTCCATCAGTCACACGCTTGATCACAAGATCAATGGCACCATAAGGACAAGCCATTAAACAAGCCTTACAACCTACACATTTTCCTGCAATCACTTGGACCGAGCTGCCACTTTGCTGAATGGCATGTTCAGTACATACTCTGGCACAGGGCGCGTCTTCACAGTGCCGGCATTGGATCGGCATACTGATGTTGATGGTCTTAACCAGCTTCAAACGCGGCGAGAAAGTTTCTACAGTCAGACTCTCCAGCGATTGATTACCGTGCGCCATTACACAAGCTACTTCACAAGTACGGCAACCGATGCATTTTTCGGGATCTGCAATCACAAAATCATTCATATCATTACCTCCTGCAACCATTTATTGTTTAGCCGCCAACTTGAAACATTGCGCGGGTAAATTCGCCATTGCCTTGCTGATCACTCAGATCATGCTGGTGGGATTTTTCCAGTATCGCCTGAACAAAACGCTGAAAAATTTCCTGATCACCACAGCCGGAGCGCATGAGCTGCTTAATGTCCAGTTCTACATTGGACAATAAGCAGGGTTTAATTTTACCGTCAGCAGTCAGCCGAATCCGATTACATTTATGGCAAAAATGCTCTGACATAGGAGTGATAAATCCGAAAACGCCTTGAGCCTGCGGCAACCGGTAGTAACGTGCCGGCCCACTGCCTTGCACAGCTACTGCTGGCTGCAGTTTACCACTGCTTACATGTTCGAGTTTAGTTTTAACAGCATGGATCAGGCTGGCTGACTTGATGGATTGACGGCCAATTGGCATATACTCAATAAACCGTATTGCTACCGGTGACTGGTATACCCGGTCTAGAAAATAGATAATATCCTGCTCACTCAACATCTCTGTCAGCACAACATTTAACTTGACCGGGCTAAACCCGACAGCAACGGCCCGGTCAAGCCCAGCAAGCACCTGTGCTAAATTGTCCCGTCCCGTGATTGCGGCAAAACGTTGTGCATCAATGGTATCCAAGCTAATATTGACACGCTGAAGACCAGCTTGCTTAAGGTCTCCGGCCATCCCCGCCAATAAGCTGCCATTGGTTGTCAGAGCAATATCCTTTACCGTTCTAATTGAACTTACCCTGCGGATAAAGTCGACAATCCCCGGCCTCACCAGTGGTTCTCCGCCGGTAAGACGTATTTTATTTACACCAACCTGTCCCAGAACGGTGATAATCCGCAATAATTCTTCATAGGTGAGGATCTCGCTTGAATCTAATAATTCAATGCCCTGTGGCGGCATACAATAGACACACCGGAAATTACAACGGTCAGTTACTGAAATCCGTAAATAATCAATACTCCGTCCAAACCGATCTAGCATATTTTCACCTTTTCCCTTATTCCACTCTTACACTAAGCTTAGTGATCAGGATGGCTGACATGATAATGGGTATGCAATAATTTATGGGATTTATGGCCAAGCGGTTCGCCAAGAAACTCCTGATAGATGGCTTTAATGGCCGGATTGTCATGAGATTTTCGAACAAGCAGCTCAGCATCATGCTGATAGGTACTTGCCGTACGCCTTTGATGTGAGGCCAAACAATCAACCGGTAACAGCATTTTGGGCTGCCCGCCCCCACTCACACAGCCAGCCGGACAAGTCATAACTTCCATAAAGTGAAAATCAGCGATGCCTTTCTTGAGATTCTCCAAGATGGGCACAGCATGTTTCAAGCCTGATACGACCACGGTTTTGAGCTTCATAGTGCCTAAATCTAACACAATCTGGCGTCTACCTTGACTGCCACGAACCTGAATAAGCTCAATATTGTCCAATTTTTTTGAGGTAATCATTTCATAGGCTGTCCGAATAGCCGCTTCCATGACACCTCCTGTAACGCCAAAGATGGTTCCGGCCCCCGAATAGATTCCCAAGGGGTTGTCAAAACTTTCCTCAGGAAGACTATGAAAATCAATTCCTGCTTCTTTAATTAGGTAGGCCAGTTCCCGGGTTGTTAAAACCGCATCCACATCCTGATAACCGCTTGAATTCATTTCAGGACGCTCGGCTTCGAACTTTTTACAGGTACAGGGCATCACGGCAACACTATACACCTGATCGGCAGTGACCCCATCCAGTTGTGCCCCGTACGTTTTAAACATAGTTCCCGCCATTTGCTGAGGTGACTTGCAGCTTGATAAATGCTTCACTAGTTCAGGATAGCGAGTCTCAATAAAGGTTACCCAAGCCGGACAACAGGACGTGAACATGGGCAGTGTTCCACCCTTGGTCAAACGCTGGACCAGCTCCGCCCCTTCTTCCATAATGGTTAGATCGGCAGCAAAATTGGTATCATAAACCCGTGAGAAACCAACCCGGCGTAAAGCTGCCGCTAGTTTGCCAGGAACAAGACTGCCTAACGGCAGGCCAAATTCTTCCGCAATCGCAACCCGGACTGCTGGTGCACACTGCACCATGGTATAGGCGTTTTGATTGTCTAAAACAGCCTTCACCTTGGGGTAATCCCCGGTATGATAAGCGGCAAATAACGGCTCATTCACTGCCGGCGGCATATGTCGTTCTCGCATTTTCTGATCCCGCGGTGTTTCATATTCCTCAAAAAGTGAAGCATATCCGCTGCATATCTGCACGCATTGCCCGCACATGACGCATTTATCTGAATGAATCATTTGTGGCTGTCCCTGTTTGCCTTCAATCGCATCAACTGGACAAACTGCCGCACAGCGGCGGCACCCGGTACATAACTCGTCATCTATTTTTATCAATGAATGCTTCACGTTACCCCTCCCTAGCTCTGAATTCCTTAATAAAATTACCAGCCTTGGTGGCAGCATGAAGCTGTCGGCATTTTCTTTCTTCAGCAATATTCACATATCGAAGCGCCTGAGAAGGGCATGCGGCAACACAAGCCGGCCCATTTAGTTTTCCGCTGCACAGATCACATTTACTGGCAACAACATTGTAATCCCTGGAGCGATCATCCGGACAAACAGCGATCAGTTCGATTGCCCCAAACGGACAGGCCAGCAGACAACTTTTACAGCCAATACAGCGCTGCTCGGCCATCATAATCTTGTTATCACGCCGGTTGATAGCCGAAACCGGGCAACTTTTGACACAGGGAGCATCTTCACAATGGCGGCACTGGACCGGCATAGTAGTCTCAGGTGTTTTCACCAGATACAAGCGGGGTAGAAGCGGTGCATTAAGACTGCCGACTGTTTTGACCGTTTTATCCAAATGAGCAACAGCGCAGGCAATTTCACACACCCGGCAACCGATACACTTACTCGGATCGGCTGCCACAAATGCATTCAAATCATTTTTCAAGAAAAATCCCCCACAATCATGACTGCGATTTGTGTACTTTCTTAGCTTTTCTCAGCCAATCATTTGACTTAAAACAGCTTACTAGATTACAATTATAGCAAACTTGCTGCCATACTAATAATACTAATAATATTTATCATCCATACTTTTTAGGTATATATAAAACAACTCTTGCCAAGTTTGAGTTACCCCTTAGCCAATTGCCTAGTTGGCCATGGAATGATCAAAAGCACTATCAAGAAACACCACTATTTTCTTAGGAGGATAACCATGTGATCGGGCTGCGCGAAATGAAGTATTTTCTTACCATTGCTCAAGAAGGTAATATTACCACTGCCGCACAACGGCTGCATATCGCCCAACCTCCCTTGAGCCGCCAAATGAAACAGCTAGAGGATTTCCTGGGTACCAAGCTTTTTGAGCGCGGACATCGAAAAATTCAATTGACTGAAGCGGGGAAGGTGCTGCGTAACCGGGCTGAGCAATTATTAAATCTGGTAGATACTACAGTTCGGGAAATTAAAGAAATTGAATCAGGCAGTTATGGAACCTTAGCAATCGGCACAGCCTCCTCTTCCGGTGTAACCATCCTGCCAAAAGTTGCCCGGATTTTTCGGAATCATTATCCTCATTTGAATTTCGAGCTATGGGAAGGCGAATCTGTAAGAATTATTGAACTGTTAAACGGAGGCTTAATTGAAATCGGATTGGTCCGTTTTTCGTTTGATGTCGACACCTATGAGTCGATCCAACTGCCCAAAGAACCTTTGGTAGCTGCCATTCATAAAAACGCACCTGAGTATTCAGACGGACAGCCAGATTCAATCGAGCTTAGGAATTTAGCCGAAAAACCACTGATGATCCACCGGAAGTATGAACCCATGATTACCGAGCATTGCCAGCAAGTCGGATTTAACCCCTGCCTGTTGTGTCGCAGTGATGACATTATGCCAATTCTCGCCTGGGCTGACGCTGGGGTCGGCATTGCGGTGGTACCGCGTGCCGCCATTGGGTTAATTCCTACCACAAACTTAGTATTTAAAACCATCACCAATCCTTGTATTGACACAACCGCCGCCGTCATCTGGCTGCGAAGCCGCTATCTCTCAGCTCCGGCTCGGCATTTTTTAAACTTATTTACAACTCTAAATAAAATATCCTCTGCGCCGCTGTAATAAAGACAAATCCCCTGAGGTTCCGCGGAACCCAGGGGATTTGTCTTTATTACACCAGTGAAATATTATCTGATATAGTTGACTACATTCTCGTTGCGTACAGGCGCAGTCAATGTTTCGACTTTCTTGTAGCCTAGCGCCACGGTATGAAAGGGCTTATAACCAGCTGGCACTCCCAATTGCTGTTGATACTCACTTCCCTTTGGACTAGCAAAGGCAAAAAGCGCAAAGTCTATCCAGCACGAGCCTATTCCAAGTGATTCGGCAGCCAGCAACATATTTTGGGTAACTGCAGCACAATCAGCTTCAATCACCATGCCATCCTCTTTTCCGGATATTAAAATGACGGTTGGAGCTTTATGGAACACATGAAACTTTGCATTTTTAGCCATTTTTTGAAGATGTTCATGCTCAAACTGAGCTACAACTTCTTTGGCACTAGCACTGATGGCGGCCAATATTTCTTGATTTTGTATGACAGTAAAATGCCAAAGCTGCTGATTTCCAGCACTAGGAGCATAACGGCCTGCCTCCAGAATGACTTGCAGTTCAGCTTCTTTAATTTGTTCCCCAGTGAAGCTGCGAATACTGCGACGGTTTTTAATGGTATCCAAGACTTCGTTTGTTAACATTTCCAAGCCTCCTTGTCATGCCGAATAATTCCTACATTAAGATTGAATGCCGGCAATTGCGTTTTTTACCCACTGTGAATCTTGCAATATTGCCCGGCCCACACCAATCAGATCAGCTTTGCCGGCTGCTAATAATTCTTCAGCTGCCTGAGCTGTGGTAATTCCCCCAGTTAAGATAACCGGAATGGACACAACTTCTTTGATTGCTGCACTAAGCGAGGAAAAATAGCCTGGTTGATTATTGTCAGGATTAATATAACCAGAAAAGCCGCCAGAAATGTCAAGCATGTTGATACCTGCTTTTTCAAATTCGCGAGCAGCAATTTGGCTGTCTTGAATGGTTGAACCGCCTTCGACAAAATCAGCTGCCCCCAGTCTAAGCAAAATCGGATAATCCGGCCCCACTGCCTGTCTGACTGCTTCGATGACTTGCAGATGAATTCTAATGCGCGCTTCTACGCTTCCCCCATAGTCATCAGTCCGCTGATTGGTAAGCGGCGAAAAAAACTGATTAAGAAGGTAGCCATGAGCCGAATGAATTTCAACACCATCAAAACCGGCAGCCTTAACACGGCTGGCCGCATTCCGAAAAGCAGTGACAAGATCATAGATTTCCTGTTGGGTGAGTTCATGGGGAACTCCGCCTTTCCGTGGATTGGCAATCGCCGAAGGTCCAACGGGGTTAGTTCCGGTAATTTCTGCAGAGGTGGCACTTCCTGCATGATTAATTTGCATGACGGCTTTAACACCATTGCGATGCAGCACGTTTGCCAACTGTTCTAATCCCGCTATGACACTATCATCTGCAACAGAAAGCTGATTCGCGCTGGCTTTGCCGGACTGCTGAACAAAGCTATGTTCAACAATCACCAACGCAAGCTGCCCGCCAGCAGACTTTTCCTGATAAAAGTCGAGAATAGCCGAACTCACTTTACCATCCGAATCAGATTTTGCCGTTGCCATGGGGGGCATCACCAGCCGATTATGCAGTGACAATAAGTCACTCTGTAGAGGTTTGAGCAAATAAGCCATTACGCTACCTCCTATTCAATGAACATTCACGAATGTTTAATTTGCTGAAGTAATTTAGCCATATTTTTACCCAGCGTCCGAAAAGTTTCCTTACCTTCTTCATCCTTTTGAACATCACCTGGTTCCAATGCCAGCGTCATATTCCAATAGCTGGAGCTTGGTATCACCATTTCGGCAATGCCAAAGAAGAAATTAATTGCTGAATAAGTAAATGTTGAGCCTGCACGACGTACTGACACGACCGCTGCGCCTACTTTACCGCGCAGGATATCCCCACCGTTGGCTTTAGACACAAAGCCACAGCGATCGATTAATGCTTTAACTTCTGTTGAAACATTACTAAAATAAGTTGGCGACCCAATGATAATCCCATCTGCCTCTTGCATTTTTGCAATAAAGGTATTCATATCATCATCATTTCGAATACAGCGGTTATCTTGTGTTTCCCAACACTTGCCGCAGGCCAGACAGCCAAAAACTTTTCGTCCGCCCAGTTGAATCAATTCTGTCTCAATCCCTGCTTTTTCTAATTCTTCAAACACAATTTGAATACTTTGGGCTGTATTGCCATTTTTACGTGGACTGCCATTAAATGCGATTACCTTCACAATACTCACCTCATCCTTATATTTCCCTGTAGAATACTAATAATATCATGCTATCTTAAAGCTTGCTTTAAAGCAAGTACGCACTTATCCGTATCATAGTACCCATTTGTATACCGTTCTAGTTATTTTAAAACATTCTATGTCACTTATGGCTTTAGCATGCAGAAAATGATATGAATCAATAAAAAACTGTCCACACCTCAAAAAGGCCATGGACAGTTCCTTATTCTTAACTGAAATTCTTTTTATTTACTCTGGTATTCTTACTAAAAATCGTAACGTTGGCCCAACCTTCTGCGGCGGCTCAACCATCTCATACCCCGCCTTAATCACTTCCTCGGGAACCGATATAAAACTTTGAGGACAATCAGCAAGAATTTCAACAATTGTTCCCTTGTCCAACCTTCTTAATGTGTCTAAGGAAAAGACGACTGGATAAGGACAAGGCTCCCCGCGCAAGTCCAACAAAAAAATATTAAATTTTTGTTTGCTCATGGTTTGTCCTCCCGATTAAAAATCCTTTTTTAGAAACCTGACGCCAATCCGCCCATAAATAAAGTGAGAATAACATAAGCATAGTCATCACGAGAGCACCACTAACGCCATAATGGGTAACTAAATTGATTTTCGGGAAAGACTCTGCCATTAAGCTAAAGACACCATGATCCCAAGCCATAAATAATATCGTTGCCCCAATCACATTGCCAATCCCAACAAACCAAAACTGAATTTGCCCTTCCACCGAGCGATACATCCAGCCCGTTTCACAGCCACCGGCAATGACAATTCCCACGCCAAACAATATCCCGCCTAGCATGGCACCAGGACCAGCCCACCAAATGACTTTAGGCGGCATGCCTTTTGCTAAAAAAACTGCTGTAATTAGCGTTTGCACCACCATCCCCCAAACTAACGCTTTAGCCATGGTTGGGCGGCCAATAAGCCATAAATCGCGAAAAGCTGAAGTAAAACAGACTTGGCCTTTTTGAATAAGAAAACCAAAGCCAAAACCAAAGCAGGTAGCCATCAATAAATTTGCGGGATAATTCCCTCCGGCTTGTTGTAAGAGATAATAAATAAATCCAATAAGAGCCAGTATTCCAATATATGGCTGAATCCGATAATAAACTTGATTTTCTATTTTTGCTCCAACAGCCTGAATGGCAACTAATTTTGGAGATCCCATCATCCAGGGCTTCATGCTAAGCTTTAAGCCAAAATAAGTCCCGACAACAGTGCCAAAAGTAAATAACCAGGTATGAAAGGAAAACTGTGGTATACCAGTAAATAGGGCTGCCAAGTTACATCCCATTGCCATCCGCGTACCAAACCCGGCAATTATTCCGCCCACCAACGCCTGTAACACTCTTCTGCCAGTAGGAAAGCGCAACTTAACATTTTGCCCCAATAACGCGCTGACAAAGGCCCCAATAAACATGCCGCCAACCATAACGCCATCAATGCGGGTCAGTGGCGATCCTGTAAAATTAATGAGCTTTAAATAACTATACTGACTGACATCTTGACCCAATAATTGCAGGATATGAGCACCCCAGCGAGTAAACTCACCAGTTACCGCCCAGGCAACCCCCAGTGAGCCAAAATACAAAGCACTTAAAATGCCCAATGCAACCACTGAGAAAGTCTGACCCCAAAAACCCGCAACAGCTTTCTTATAATAGAGCGTTAATAAATCGAACATAACAATCCCCTTTGTATCAAATTGCGACAAAGTTCATTATACACGATATAAAAATACTTTACATCCCCTATAGATAAATTCTATTTAAGTAAAAAATTCAGAAAAAAGGCTGAAGATTAAGCTTAACCCTAACCTTCAGCGTAACCCTTTATAAGCATACCGTACAATTGCGTCCATTCGCTTTAGCCTGATATAACGCCATATCAGCACGCTCGAATAAACTTTCCCGATCATCGCCTGACTGAAATTGTGCAATACCAATACTAACGGTGACAACTACCGATTTATTTACAGAAGGAGCAAAATATTCAGTCATGATCTTTGTTCGTATTTCTTCTGCAATGGGAATTGCGTTGTCACAAGTGTAATTGAATAAGAGCAAAACGAACTCTTCACCGCCATAACGGAAAGCAATCTGTGATTCGCTTGCTATTGTCTGCAGGATTTGTGCCAGGCGAACAATAACTCGGTCGCCTTCCAAGTGACCATAAGTATCATTGTATAATTTAAAATGATCAATATCGATAACCATCAAACTGAATGGAGTGCCATATTTCAATGAACCTTTCATAGCTTCAGTTAATTGTTTATCTAACGAGCGCTTATTGTATAATCCAGTAAGACCATCGGTCATACTTAATTCACGATAGCGCTTAACCCGATTATTCAGTGCTTCGCCGCGAATTCTTAATGCTTTGACCCGGTCAGCCAAGGCTAAAGCCAACAGCATCGATTCGCTGGCTGTAGCCAGCAATAGAACATCTACAGCGGCCAACAATCCTGGAAGATATGCCGCTAATGCCCAAATGATAACCCCGGTAAATAAAACTCCCCAAGCTAAAATATAATAGCGGGCCGGGCGAAACCCCTGAGAATAGCGTAAGCTTGCAATGATCATGATGAGCAGCGGACCAAATAATCCTAAGATATGCGCAAGCTGATTAGCCCAAATATTATAACCCAAAATCCCCAGCACACCTTGCAGCACAGCAACTGCCAAAATTCCTGTTAAGATTTTATTAAAGCCCGATGCTGGCTTAACTTGTAAAAAATGGCGGGTGAAGAGCACTGAAAACACAAACGTCGCCGCTAGACACAACCAAAAAATTGCATTATAAAGGCGATAAGGCAGTTCAAAAATTAGCCGGGAATGTCCATGGACCTGAAACTGATAGAGGAACATAAAAAATACGTAGAATACATAGAATAAGTAGGCTTTATCACGCAGGACGGTATAGATAAATAAGTTAAATAGCAGCATAGCAAGCAAGATGCCATAAAATGCACCAAACCCTACATTCTTAATGAACGCTGCGCGAAAAAAAGCATCGACCTGCCAAAAAGTGACCGGCAGGCGCAATGCAGATGTGCTTTCCAAGCGCAAATAAATAAATTGATGCTCATTGAATGTTGGCGGCAACTGGAATACCCAGGTGCTGTCCAGGATATCCCGATCCGTTGTGGGGCGGTGTGATCCGATCTTTTTAATCCGATATGCATGGCTCTGTTGAGCGTCCTGTTCTGGTATAAACAAATCAATTTTATCAATATTGGCATTATTAAGCTGGAGGAGCCTTCCGCTGGCTTGTGCGGCTTGAACAACCGCAGGCGCTTTAAACCGTACCCAATAGACGGATTGAGTAATTCCCAAAGAAAGCTCATCACCCCGATAATTCTGAAACATTAAGTTATTACCAGATGAATTGATTAGATCAAAGGTCATCTTCCCCTGAACGTCCTCCAAAATTTCAAACTCGCCTACAGGAAAGCACTCACTAGTTAAGTTCTCATTTGCAAAACCCCTGCTGCCAGACAGCATGGCCGTAATCATTATCACAATCATTACAAACCGAATTACCGAAATCATCATACAAACAATCCTTAATTAATCATTAATCTATATTCGTTAAATGTTATTGTTTATTGCCATTCTTTCTCAATTCTAGGTATGATTGCTATTTCCTCCCCAATTACTGCTTCTGAAGCTTTTTCTACATTTATCTACTAGGAAGGTGCACCTTGGAACAATTAATCGAGCAAAATAGGTTGATTCACAGAAATTCCGTCTCACTAAGGTCCTATGAACAAATGGCCGAGTACTATTATAACGACATTGATACCAAGCCATTTAACGCTTATTATGAACGTCCGGCTACATTGTCGTTATTACCCTGTGTACAAGGAAAAAAAGTAGTTGATGCCGGCTGCGCTGCTGGCTGGTACAGTCAGTGGCTGCTAGATCACGGTGCCATCGTAACTGCTTTGGATTTCAGCTCCAGGATGATTGAAATGACAAAAAAAAGAGTCGGCAACAAAGCCGACGTCATCCAGGCTGATCTCAACAATCCCTTGAGTTTTCTGGCCGATTCCTCGATGGATATCATTTTATCATCGTTAACCTTACATTATTTAAAAGACTGGACCCATGTTATGACCGAATTTTACCGCATCCTACAACAGAGCGGCTATTTGGTATTTTCAGTGCATCATCCATTTATGGATTTTGCAGAGTTCCAGTGTGACAACTATTTTGCAACAAAGCTGCTGCAGGATGAGTGGGAAACACCTGCCGGGAAAGTTCCTGTCCAATTTTACCGCCGTCCACTCCATGAAATAATTGCTGCAGTCATTGATGCCGGCTTTATCATCGAAAAGCTGTTAGAGCCGATGCCAACAGAAAAATTTCTGGAATTACACCCCCAAACCTATACACAGTTGACAAAAAGGCCACATTTCCTTTTCTTAAGAGCCCGGAAACCTTAGGAATAACCCTACTCACCAATAATCTTGATTAATACTCGCTTATCTCTTTTGCCATCAAATTCTCCGTAAAAGATCTGCTCCCAGGTGCCAAAATCCATCTTACCCCTGGTAACAGCAACGACGACTTCCCGTCCCATAATCGTCCTTTTTAAATGAGCATCCGCATTATCCTCATAACCGTTATGCTTATATTGGCTATGAGGTTTTTCCGGTGCCAATTTCTCTAGCCAAAGCTCAAAGTCACGGTGCAGTCCGCTTTCATCATCATTAATAAACACACTGGCCGTAATATTCATTGCATTACACAACAACAGACCTTCCTGAATACCGCTTTCAGTTAATGCTTGTTCCACGCAAGGCGTTATGTTGAGAAATTCCCTGCGCTTGTGAGTATTGAAGACAAGCTCTTTTCGATAGCTTTTCATCCTATCACTCCTAATATCATATTTGAGTGGGCTGTTTGCTTCATATAGGGATCTGACCTACTCAATACAACGTTTTTTCAGGATCAACATTTCAAGCTGAGCAAAAAGGGATGTTTTAGACAGTGAAAATACCAATAAAGCCAGCCAAATAAAACCAAATGACAATAGGTGAACACTAGTAAATGTTTCATGATATAGAAAAATGCCTAAGAATAGTCCAATGGTTGGTGATACATATTGAATGAGCCCCAGCACCGTTAAAGAAAGCTTATTGGCACTATTGGAAAACAGCAGCAAAGGAATAGCCGTTACAACCCCAGTGCCAATTAATAAGACTGATTGGAGCGATAAGGTGAATGGCAACCCCTCACCAGATGTATGGAGAAGAATCAAATAAATCAAAGAAAGCGGTGCAATAAACAGTGTCTCAAGCGTTATACTGGTCATCGCAGAAAGTCCGGCAATTTTTTTACATAATCCATAGAATGAAAAAGAAACAGCTAACACAAGAGCCACCCAGGGAATGGAACCAAACTGCAGTGCCAGATTAAGCACACCAATTGCTGCTAAAATAACCGCAATAAGCTGCCAAAAAGTTAACCGTTCATGTAAAATAATCATTCCAATCAAGACATTAAATAACGGATTAATATAGTAACCTAAACTTGTTTCAATAATCCGGCTGTCATTCACCGCCCAGATATAAATAAACCAGTTGATACTGATCAGCACTGCCCCGGCAAGCACTCCGAATAACTTGCGCGGCTCAGCAGCAACTTGCCGGCATTCAACATAAAAAGATTGATTCTTCTTCATGACCATCATCAGACATGTCATAAAGATAAACGACCAGAAAATTCGGTGAGCCAAAATTTCGTGAGCCGGTATTTCGGCAATCAGCTTCCAATACATAGGCAGGATACCCCAACACACATAGGCTGCTATTGCTGGCAGAATGCCTTCCGGCACTTTTCGTACTTGTTCCATATCATCATCTACCTCGGCCTTTAGTTAATACCTTTCATTGTAGTCCTTTTTTCAGAATCATTCAATGCATATCAGCAGGAGTTAAAGAAAAACGGAAATTGAGGCAGTCTTATTTTAATTCATGCTAAATATTAGCTCATTTTAGCCAAATTCCTGTGCTTTATGGCAAAAAGAGCATTGATTTTACTGACGCACTTCGGTATCATAAACTTAGCACTCATAAGCAGAGAGTGCTAACAAGATAAATACTGATTCGTCTTGCCTAGCACACTCTCTACGCGACTGCCTAGCTGCAGGCGACTCATACAACGACTAAGAGGAGGAATTTTTTTATGACCGCTGCGAGCACAGCCAAAGAAACGCGTCAATTTCAGGCCGAAACAAAACAATTATTAGATCTGATGATTCATTCCATTTATACCAACCGGGAAATCTTTCTCCGTGAGCTTATTTCCAATGCTTCGGATGCGATCGACAAGATCCGTTTTGATTCCCTGACCAACCAGGAACTTCTTGAAAACAATGCCGATTTTGAGATTCAGCTGTTGCCTGATGAGGAAACAAAAACGCTGACCATTTCTGACAATGGGATTGGTATGACCTATGATGAAGTCATTGAAAATATCGGAACAATTGCTAAATCAGGTACCAAAGCTTTTCTAGCCAAAATGCAAGAAAGTACTGCAGGCGACGGTGAGCTGATTGGTCAGTTTGGGGTCGGCTTCTACTCAGCCTTTATGGTTGCCAAGAAAGTCACCTTGATTACACGTGCTCCTGGACAAACAACAGGTGTTCGCTGGGAATCTACCGGTGACGGTACATATACAATCGAAGAATGCGACAAACCAACCCGTGGCACTACACTCGTTTTAACGCTTCATGATGAATATTGCTCACCAGAGCGCCACAACGAAAACTTCCTCAACCGCTATACATTGCAAAGTCTGGTCAAAAAATATTCTGACTACATCCGCTATCCCATTAAAATGAACTTTATTAAAGAAGAAAAACCACTCGATGAGGAAGGCAAAGTCATTGAAGATGCGGAGTCAACCCAAACCATTGAGGTGCGCACACTGAATTCCATGACCCCTTTATGGACAAAGAACAAAAATCAGATTACCAAAGAAGAATACCATACTCTCTATAAAGATCTTTTCCACGATTGGGAAGATCCTTTGGAAATCATTCACTCCAAAGTTGAAGGTGCCGTTGAATATACCACGGTATTGTTTATCCCTTCTCATGCACCCTTTGATTTTTACCAACGGGAATCAACATCTGGAATTAGGCTGTACTCTAAAAATGTATTTGTCATGGATAACTACAAAGATCTGCTTCCAGAATACCTTCGTTTCGTACGCGGATTAGTGGACTCCCCTGATTTCTCACTCAACATCTCTCGTGAATTGCTGCAGCACAGCTCCCAACTCACTAAGGTTGGTAAAAATTTAGAAAAAAGTATCTTAAAGACTTTAGAAACACTGCTTAGCAAAGATCGGCCTAAATATCAGTTATTTTGGAAAGAGTATGGCAAGGCAATGAAAAGCGGTGTCTACTCTGATTTTGGCAGCAGAGATAAGCTGCAGGATCTGCTGCTCTTCCCTTCTTCCACTTCTGAAGAATTAACAACCTTGGCTGAATATGTTGAACGGATGCCAGAAGGCCAAACTGTCATCTATTACGCTACTGGAAAAGACCGCGCTTCAGTGGAACGCTTGCCGCAAATGGAACTATTACGGGAAAAAGGCCTTGAAGTACTTTATCTGCTCGACCGGGTAGATGAGTTCGCGATTGATGCATTAGCCAATTATAAAGAGAAAAAATTTCAATCCATCAGTCGCGGCGATTTAAATCTAGACAACATTGATACACCTGCCGCCAAAGAAGAAACAGAAGCAATCACAAAAGAAAATCAACCTTTGCTTACTGCTATCAAAGAGAGCCTATCCGGTAAAATTACCGATGTTAAAATCAGTACCCGCTTAAAGTCCAGCCCGGTTTGTCTAATCAGCAGCGATCAAGGCATCAGCTTGTCGATGGAACAAATTTTAGCTGAAATGGATAAAAGCACGTTTAAAGCGCAGCGAATTTTAGAATTGAATCCTACTCATCAAGTGTTTACAGCCCTCAAAAACCTTCATGAAACCAAACCAGGATCAGATGAATTTAAGGATTATTGCGAGCTGCTTTACGGGCAAGCCCTGCTATTTGAGGGATTAACACCAGAAGATCCCATTAGCTTTGCCCAAAAATTAGCCAAACTAATGGCAGACATAGGCTCCACTAAATAAATATTTTTACACAATAAAGAGTAAATACGAAACCTCCTTGTAAGGACGAGATGGCCACTAACCTGTCTCTGTCCAAACCAGGGGGTTTTTGTTTATCAGATTCATATCAATTCCAGGACTTGCTAACGTTAGGAAACATTTTTCTGCAAATAATACTGCTAAAGCAAATCTTGTGATCCATTGAGTTTCATTAAGCAAACAAGCTTCGTGTTTACAAATATAATAGACATATTAATATTTCGTCTTGACTTTATATAAACATTGCGTTATATTATCTATGGGGCGGCAATTTATCATATGAGGTGCTTAAAATGACAACAATATCTGACCTGTTTTGGCAGGCATCGCTTCAGGAAATTAAGCAAGGCTATAGTTACCAACCGGCAAACGATGAATTTATCTGTCTCATGTGTGGCCAAACCTTTACCAATGGTGTGATTTATCCAAACGATGGTCAGCTTTATGAAGCTCAAAAATATATCAAAATCCATATTGTTCAAGAACATCAATCGGTATTTCATTATTTGCTTCATCTAGATAAAAAAGTAACAGGCCTAACTGATCACCAAAAAACCCTGATGGAGCTTTTCTATGATGGCTATAGTGATAACGAGGTTGCCAAAAGCTTAAATGCAAATAGTACGTCAACCATTCGTAATCACCGCTTTTCACTTCGGGAAAAACAAAAACAGGCTAAAGTCTTTTTAGCTGTCATGGAACTGCTGAGTGAAGCAATGCCAAAAAAACATACCTTTGTTGAGATTCCCCGCAGTACGCAAAAAATTGATGATCGCTTTGCCATTACTGAACAGGAAAATGAGAAGATTTTATCAGTACACTTTAAGCAAGGACTTGATGGCCCGCTTGACTCCTTCCCGCTTAAAGAGAAAAAACGGCTTGCAATTATTAGACATATTGTCAAGTCCTTTGATGCTTCAAAAACGTACACTGAAAAAGAAGTGAACGCTGTGCTGAAACAATTTTATGATGATTATGTATTATTGCGCCGTTATCTAATTGAATATGGCTTTATGGACCGAACAGCTGACGGCAGTTCATACTGGGTTAAGCTGTAATAAACGAAAGGAATAACCTGCAATGGACAGAAAAAAAGAACTTAAATTAGCATATAAAGAAACACCACCACCGATGGGCGTTTATCAAATAAAAAATACCGTTAACGGAAAAATATTGGTGGGCAGCGGCATGAATTTGCCTGGAAAACACAATAGCTGCCTGTTTCAACTTAAAATTAACCGGCATCCAAATACCGAACTCCAGGCAGACTGGAACACAGCCGGCCCCACGGCCTTTACTTTTGAGATTCTTGAGACATTAAAATATCAGGAATTGCCTGAGAGCCAATGGCGAAAAGCCATTGCAGAACTGGAAGACAAATGGCTCGCCAAATTATCGCCCTATGGAGACAAGGGTTATAACAAACTTAAGCTAAAAAACTAACTATAAAAAGGGTCTGATCCTCGTCGAGGTTCAGACCCTTCTTGCTATAGAAGCAGGCTCCACCACTTGCACATTAACGCAATGAGAATATTTCCTGATCGGCTTTTCGCGGGCTAACCGGTGCATCTTTAGCCGGATAGCCTAAAATAATAGATGCAGTAATGATTTCACTGCTTGTTAATTCAAAGTAATTTTTAATTTTATGATACTGCTCATTATTAACACCAGACAGTTCATTATCGATTTCGCCAACAATACAAGCACCCAATCCTTGATTCATAGCTTCTAAAATCATAAAACCATAGGCAATTCCCATGTTTTCAAACGTCCTCGCCATCAACGAAGTCGATTTAGCGGCAAGTGCCTTGGCAATATCATGATCAAGGAAATTTTTATCAATATCTTCGTCAGCCATTTGAACTCCGCTGTTTGCCAGTAATTCCCCCAGTCTCTCCCGCTGATGAGCTCGCTCCCAAGCATCAAGCCTGCCAATACAAATAATGCTGACAGGGGCTTTCTTGATCAGCCCACCCATTGAAAAGGCACTGGCAAGCTCCAGCTTATCGGCTTCCTTGGTAATGGCAATAAACCGCCAAGGTTGAATATTCTTCCATGAAGGGGCTCTTCTCGCTGCTTGCAGTACCGATAAGATTTTGTCTTCTGGTACTGTTTGAGATGAAAACTTTCTAATACTTTTCCATTCCACAATCGGGGTTAGCATGATAACTTCCTCCCTGCATATTTTAATTAGCTGCTGCCAAATAACCCTTATTTATTTTCCGCGAAAAGCGGGTTTGCGCTTTTCTAGAAACGCAGTCATACCTTCTTTCTGGTCAGCAGTTGCAAAACATAGACCAAATACTTCCGCTTCGTAGGCACAGCCAGATTCGAGATCAACATCCAGACCTTCATTGACAGCGGCTTTGCATAATGTAACAGCAACCGGTCCGCGCAGCATGATTCGGTTAGCCATTTCCTTAGCTGTCTCCACTAAGTTCTGATGGGCAGCGATTTTATTAACCAGCCCGATCCGGTAAGCTTCCTCAGCATCAATCATGTCTCCGGTAAATAGCAGCTCTTTCGCCCGTCCCCTGCCAATAAGACGCGGCAGTCGCTGTGTCCCGCCAAATCCTGGCGTAATTCCTAAACTGACTTCGGGTTGACCGAATTTAGCCTTTTCCGAGGCAATCCGGATATCACAGGCCATTGCCAATTCACAACCGCCCCCCAAGGCATAGCCATTTACAGCAGCCAATACCGGCCGCGGAAAGTTCTCAATTTTATGAAACACCGCCTGAGCCAGCCTTCCCCAGGCGCGTCCTTCCACACCAGTCATTTGCTGCATCTCCGTAATATCAGCACCGGCGACAAATGCCTTATCTCCGCTGCCAGTGATAATAATGGCTTTGATCTCCTCATCTTTGCCCAGCACTTCAAATAAACTGTCGATTTCCACTAAGGTTGCCCTGTTTAGAGCATTTAATGCTTTGGGTCGATTTACAGTAATAAGTCCAATCCCCTCTTGCTTTTCAAATAACAGATTCTCAACATTCAGCACATGAACTCCTCCTTCTGAAGATTCTTATTATCATCACTTACTAGCAAAACAATCAAAATAGACCGGTCGTCTTGAAGCGAATATGATAATATGGTGAATAAAATCACCCTATCACGTACGAAGCGGCGGTATGATATAAGTAAAAATATAGCGAATAAAGTTATCGAGTGCAACTAAATCGTGATTGACCTGCATGCGAATCAGCGCCCCTTCCCAGGAGCTGTAGATAAATTCAGCCAATGCGTCAGGCTCGTGGCCGGCTGGAATATCACCGGCTTGCTGCCCTTCTTGAATACAAATAGCAAACAAGTGGCACCACCTATCAAATTGACCTTTTAAGGCAGTGCGCATGCGCGGACTGGCCTCCGCGACTTCAGTAGCCAACTTAGCTACCAAACAGCCTTGATGATAACCACGTTGGCTGTAATACTCACGAATGGATAAGAAATATTCTTTCAAACGATTGCGAGGCGATAATTCCTGCGCAGTCAATTGTGTAGTAATAGACTTAGCTAACTGGTCACCATAAAACTCAATAATGGCAACACCAAAATCTTCCTTTGATTCAAAATAATGATAAAACGATCCTTTCGGTACTTCAACTGTTGATAATATTTCCTGAATTCCTACGGCATGATAGCTTTTTGCCAGCATAGCCTTCGCACCAGCTTTGATAAGTTTTTCTTTGGTAAGATTTTTCATAATTCTATATTAGACCAGTCGTCTAGAAAAGGCAAGTAACAATTTGTATTTTAAAGCTGATAGCCCGTCGAGTTGTTGAAACGCTTAAACTGAATCATTTAGCTACCATCCAGGCCTCGGCAGCTATGTCTCAAGAGGAACGCGTAAAAGCCACCCTTGCTTTGATAGTAATAACTGTTTGACACTCAAGATTTATAGCAAAAAGACCCGCCATTTTTTCGCGGGTCTTTTAGGTTTTTGACAGCTGAGCAATTTTCTGCAGTCGTAAGGCGGTTCCAAGAAGCATGCGGGTATCAGCCGATTCCAACATAACATTTAGTATTTTCTCGATCCGCTGCTTACGAAAAGCAATGGTTTTATGATGGACAAAAATCTGATTAGCAACTTCCTTAATACTTGGTCCAGCTAAGATTTTTTCCAAAGTAAATACCAAATCGGTTCCATTCAGTTGATCATAGGCAATAAGCGGCCCTAAATTTTTTTCAATAAACAAATCAGCTTCCTCAGTAGCGGCGAAACTAGTCATTACTTGGTAAACACCGCAATCTTCGAAATGGCATATCACTTCATTCGGAGCCAATACTCGTCCAGCGGTAACCGCAGTTTTTGCATGATTAAAACGCCTTGCAAAACAAGTGATTGACTCAAAATAATCACTGATACCGATTCGAACTTGAATATCAGGAAAGGCGGCTTGAATACGATTGGCATAGACTTTTGCCGCTGCAAGCTCTTGTGCTTTTCGCTCTGACTGAATAGGCAAGTGCTGTAAGATACCAATTCCAGTGGCTGCCTCCCAGGCGATGGTTGAATGATCGGCAGCATTCAGCATATCCAAAATAGTATCAAGAATTCTTTGCTTTTGCCGTAATGCTTCTGAATTGTCATCCGAAAGATTAAAAACTTCAAGTTCTAAAAAGTACATGGAAAACTGTCGGGGGAATTGTATTCCCATTCGCAGGGCTGCTGCATAAGTCTCAGTCTCCGGGCCAACCAGTCCATTAAGCAAATCATTTAAAAAACTATTTCTTTGTCTGCGTATATAAGAACGTTGCAACAAGTTTTCCGTCTGTTTACGAATTGTAATATTACGAGTGACACAAAGAAAACCTGAAAAAACACCTTGATCATTTCTAGCAATACTAATCAGTGACTCCATCCAAATTAAATTGCCATTCTTACAGCGTTGCTCAAGTTCTAACAACATTGGATTTTGGGATTGGTATAGATCACCAGTTTTTAATAAATTCCGTAATGTCGTCTCCATTAAAGGCAGCACCCGTTCAGAAACTGGTAACTGTCGAAATTCATCGGCATGATAGCCTAGCAGCTTTTCAATGGATGGACTCACATAAGTCACATTAAGATTTTCATCCATCAATAAGATGACATCATCCGTGTTTTCAGCAATCAGGCGGTATTTCTGTTCACTTTCTTCAAGGGCTTGGATGTATTTCTTTTCATTTTCCTCGGCTTGCTCTAACCGTCGAATCATCGTGTTGAAAGCGATAGAGAAATCGCCCATAAATGCAACATGCTGGCTGTAATCACCTGATTCAACCATTTTGGCTTGCCAGGTCAAATGTCGAAGATTGGCCTGCAGGGCTTTTAAGGCACCGGCCCAAAACCCCTTTATTTCTAGATTTTGCGACAAATCCCCATTGGATATGGCATGAGTAAAGTCCCGTATCACCATAAAATCTTCTATCAGCTGCTTTATGACCGGGTTCTCCTGGCTATCAATGCCAGTCGTTAAGCCGCGTTTTTGCAATAATTCATTAAATAGCAGACTAATTTTTTCTACCGACTCCAAATCTTAATCCTCCCAATAGGCAACCTAACTTACTGTTGAATAATCTCAGCAGAAAAACGGCAGGTACGATCACCAGTGCACCAACAATCCACTTCTTTAACTTTGAATTTTTTTCCGGTAAAACCCTCAAAAAGCCCGGCAATAAACCCTTCATCATAAACGCACATTACATAGTCTAGTTCTGGCAACCCCGAGCAATCCAGATCCTCAAATACGCTTAATATGAACTTGCCGTTGTCAAAATCAGCACTTTCTACTCTTAAAATCCCAATCTTTTTTTCCACTAAAATAGCTTGCAGACTTTTAATAAAATCACTAAAATTATCGGCTTCTTTAATGACATTTTTATAAAATTCTACTCCAGCCAGCAATCCTGCTTCAAAAAACAGCTGATCGGCTTTTTCCGTCCCAAAGTTTTTCTCAAGAATATCCCGAAAACAATATTGCATTAAACGATAAACCTCAGTGCCGACCATTGGTCCCAGATTAGGCCTGCCAACACTGATATCTCCTAAAAGATCCCAGGAAAATGCATACTTACGTGTCATCTATAAAAATCCTCTCTCAGTAAAATAGAATTTGATCAGACGGCCTAGATCGATTGCTGATGTGAATTATCTGATAAATATGTTGTTAATTTTCTTTGTTTGCAAATCTATTTCCTGCCTGAACACGGTCTACAATCTGACATAATTTACACCAAAAGATTATCCATAGATCGAGGTTGCCTCTGCATATCAGGGCCTAATTGTCCAGAGCAACAATCGATAATGTTCTATTTTTTTCAAGATCAATAAACTGCCCGTCATTCGTCCTGACCGTTGGCCTTATGGTTACATCACTACCGAGTAGAATGACTTCAGCCTGGCGGCCATCACTGAGTAACACCATAGAACCAATAAAGATATTTTTTAGCTGATTCATCAAAACACTGCTGATAATTGGATCTAACTTACTAAACATTTCTGAATGAATAATCTCAATAACAGTAAAAGGTGTCCTGCGTTTATAATACACCCGGTCAGATGTCATTGCATCATAACAATCAGCAACTGCAGTAATGCGTGCATATAAATGAATATTTCCTGCCTTTAGTCCCATAGGATAACCAGACCCATCAATACGCTCATGATGCTGAGCTACCCCCAACAGAACATCGGAAGATATGCCGCTAGTCTTTTTCAGCAAGTCAAAACCTTTTACCGCATGCTCTTTCATAATTTCCATTTCGTTTGAATCTAACCGTTCAGGCTTATTTAGTATTTCTAAAGGGATCTGTGATTTCCCGATATCATGCAATAACCCAACTAAAATTAATTCTTGTTGAACATAGGGAGGCAATCCCATCCATTTTCCCAACAATCCGTTAATAATTGCAACATTGGTAGAATGCTGAAAAACATAGTTTTCTTCGCTGCGTACTAAATTCAGAAATTGTAAGACTCCGGCTGAGCTTAACCACGGCTCATTCCACCAATACAGCACTTTCTTAAGTTCTTGCATTGGCAGTAAGTTTAAATAGCGTACCTGCGCAAATGTCTGTCGAACAGTATTCACAATCTCATAATAGGATGTAGTAAAAGATTCCGGTAAATCCTGTCTCGGATCACAATCGGTTTCCAGTATTTCAATTTTAGTAATCTCCATGCCCCGGAGCAATTGAATGTGCTCCTCACCTAAAATGGTTCCTGCTGCTACTAAGACTTGTCCATCAGAATGTAGAACAGCTTGTGCCAGCACCATTCCAGGCACAGCATGAGTCAAAAAATAGCGCTTTACTCCCACCATACATCATCCCTTCGAAATCAACGCTAAATGATAAATAAAACAAGACTGCCTATCGCCGATATGATTTAAATCATTACAGCAACCTGGCAGTCTTGTATCATACGATCGTTAGACCCATGGCTTTGCGTCCTTATCTTTCGATAAGTTTGCCGATATTGCAAAATGTCGCCTTGCACGAACACCTAAATAAAGAACAAGTTAAGCATCAAGTTTTCATCATTCCACAGAAGTTTACTTTAATCAACTATTTAGTTTAATTGTGAAGAAGGCTTTTCACTGCTAGTTGTATGGGTATCATCCTGTGCTTCAGCCTCAGCAATCATACCACCACACCTTTCACAAGGGGTATTAATGGTACTTGCGCTATACCACTCAAAACCACAGACTAAGCAAATAAACTTTTTCATAGCAAAATCACCATTCTTCTTTCGCTAATCATTTTTAAATCTCGGCACTTCCGACGGCAGTCAAAGCACTTAAAATCAAACCTGGCAGCTCCGATTCATCAAGTTTTAATTTGTCTGCCCAACGAAAAATCTCATCCCACTCAGCACGTTCGTAGGCCATACAAAGATTAAGTATGTCACGATAAACATTGCTATTTCCCATAAGTGCTGCTTTGATTTCTTTTTGCAATGGCAACTCTGTGATAATTTCAGCCATTGGCTGATCCAAAACGGCGTCCATCAGCGATAGCAGCCCAGTCAAGAAAGCATCAGACGCCATTGAACCCAGTTTAAGCTGCTGGGCAATCAGTTCGCTAAAGTGAGCTCGCAGCAAACTGGCAACTAACAATTCAGGAGGCTTTTCTTGTCCCATATTACGTAAAGCAATCAGCGACGACCATTTCTTCAGCTCGCGTTGTCCAAGCAGAACCAAGGCCTGTCTGATTGAGTTAATCTCCTGCCGGAAGCCAAAAGCCGATGAATTAATGTATTTAAAGAGCTGATAGGAAAAGGCTACTTCTTCCCGAATAATGGCCTCTACCTGACTTAAATCCAAAGCAGGGGTATTAACAGCTTTCAATAGCTGAAAAGCTGACAATCTGGCAAAAGGAATACTTTTGCGAGCAATAATCACCGGCTTGCTGAAAAAATAGCCTTGAAAATAGCTATAGCCAACACGAACTGCCTCTTGGAAATCTTGTTCAGTCTCAACTTTTTCTGCTAAAAATTTTAAATCTGAGCGTCCGCCAAATTGCTGGAGTACCTTTGCTCGTTCGCCTGCAGGCGTAATCAGAAAATCAACCTTAATGATACTCGCTAACTCAATCAGAGGCTCGTAACCAGGCCGAAAAACAAAATCATCCAGGACTAAGCTATAGCCTTGTTGTTTAAGGTTCTTACAAGCTGCCAGTACAGCCTCTTCTGGCTCAACGGTTTCCAAGATTTCAACTGCCAACAAATTTGGTGGCAGCAGCTCTGCGATACCACTTTTCAGCCCATTATCAGTAAAATTGATAAAAGCAGGCTTGCCGCCGGTCAATACATCCAGTCCAATGGCAAGAAAACTATTAACAATAACTTCTTCTGTGGCTTTGTCACCATCATCACCGTCATAAACCTGCTGGTTCTCATGCCTAAACAATAATTCATAAGCGATCACTTTTCGAGAGGTGTTAAAAATTGGTTGTCTTGCAACAAATAGCTGCATTACATTTCACTCCCAAAAGTTTAATTCGTACTTTTAGTAGTTATCGAAAATATTTCAGTTATTTAATTATTGCACAACACAGGCATGAGTTCTATAGGTCTAAGCTATAAAATTTTTATCTATAAAGAGCATACCGATTATCCCCCTAGGATAACAACAGCAAGCGATATCGATCTATGATGTATCAATGCACTTTTTTTGTGCACTATAATCCTGTATTTCAGCTGAATAGCAGCTTGACTAAAAAATCAAGCAATTGTCCAATTCAGCTAATTATGATTATTTTATTCCGTCGCTGATCTATAGTTTAAATTGATTTACGATTTGACCTAACTCTTCAACTGAGGTTTCTAATTGTTTACTGGAGAACGCAATTTCCTGCATAGCTGCTGTTTGTTCTTCAGTAGCCGCAGAAACGGATTGCGTATGAACGCCATTTTCTTTGCTGATTTCTTCAATTTGCTTAACAGCGGTAACAATCTCGTGATCTTTTGCTTCAATTTGCCGCATGGAGTTTGCAACATGGGTAATTTCTGCTGCTGCCAAATCAATTAACTCTAGGATGTAGTTAAAGGCTTTACCCGTTGCATTCACTCGATCAGAGCCCAGCCTTACCTGCTGGTTGCCCTCAGACATAGCTGTTATCGCCTGGTGTGTATCCATTTGAATGCTGTGAATTAATTCAGCAATTTGCTGCGCTGACTCACCTGATTGTTCAGCAAGTTTTCTTACTTCTTCTGCAACCACAGCAAATCCACGTCCTTGTTCACCGGCACGAGCGGCTTCAATAGCGGCATTTAAAGCTAAAAGATTGGTTTGATCGGCAATACCCGCAATGGTACTGCTAATTTGTTCGATGGTTTGAGACTGACTGCCTAGTTTCGTAATAATCTGAGACAAATCTGAAACCGTAATTTCTACTTTTTTCATCTGATCAATAGTGGCCAGCATTTCGCTATTGCCCTCACTTGCGGCTTGGGTTGTCTGTTGAAATTTGGCTGTTACCGAATGAATATTAGCAGTCACAATTGATAACTCCTTAGACATTTCAGCAACTGTTGCAACTGTATTTCCCACCGAAGTCATCTGTCGTTCTGAGCCTTCTGACACACTGTTGATGGCAGTCGCAATTTGACTGGATGCTTGCGCTGACTGCTCAGCATTGGCAGCCAATAATTCCGTTGAAGAAGCAACAAGCGCAGCCGACTGGCTAGTTTTGCGAAGTAAGGAATCTAACGTATCCGTCATCGTACCGAATGCGGCAATAAGGCGCTGCAATTCATCCTCACCGCTATAATGAATAACTGGTTTGACTAGCTGCCCCTGAGCAATTTGTTCTGCGACTGCAGTAATATCAGTTACTGGCTGACAAATACGCCTTACATAAGAAAACCCGATGACGGCAATCAGCAGCGCCGAAACGACAATAACACCAAGGATGAGATTCCGGAGATCGTCAGCGCTTTCCATCGTTTCAGCGGCTTGCTGCAACTTCACTACCGACCAACCAGTCTCACCAATAGGCGCATAACTCACCAGATTTGTATCAATGGTTGCAACCGTGGCAGCTTGCGATTGAATGATGTTCATTATTTGAGGGTCACTATATAATTCATGAGTTTTAGCTTTTTCATCATCCCGGCTGTCAGTTAGATAAAACATCTTTTTATCCAAAATAATCGCTTTTCCGGTATTTCCCTCATTCAACTGTTTTGCTAGTGCGGTAACATTGTCAAGCTTAATATTCCCCCCAATGTAGCCTACTAGCTGACCATGTGTATCTATAATTGGAGCCACAATCGGTGCCGTAGCTTGTTTGGTAAAAGCTGATACATAAGTATCGGACATAATGGCTTCCTTAGCTTTAGCAACATCTTTAAACCACTGACGATCAGTAAAGTCAGTTTTGCCGCCAAAATTTGTTGGCGGCCAGGACGTCTGAATGACCCCTTGTGGATTAACACAAAATACCAGTTCAAACATCCCATTCCCTTCATAGAATGACTTCATCACCATTGTTTGCTCCTGAGAACCAGGTTGAAAAACAAAAGGATTTTTTGCTAAAGCATTAATACTTGCCTTCCCGTCCAGTAAATATTGATCTAAGCGACTAGCAACCAGCAACGCTTTGCCAGCCTGAGTATTTTGGATGGAGTTGTCGAGTAGTGCGTTGGCTTTATGATTGGCAACTATCCCAATGATAACAGCAGGCAACACTGTCATGATCACAAATATCACTGTCATCTTACTCAATAAGCTTTTAAATCCTTTAAATTGAATCAATTAGATCGCTCCTTCGCTGAGTCGTATAGAAAATAAAAATGACTGCCAAAATTGCAATAACCTGCAACCTGGCAATCATTAACTAACGTTATTAGACCCATGGCTTTGCGTCCTTATCTTTCGATAAGTTTGCCGCTATATTCTGCTACTGATTGATAATATTCTGCAATATATCTGGATAATCCTGCTATTTTTAGTTTTTTTTACAAACTGTCAACTTGGGATAACCACAGCTTGCATCATCCTCAAACAATGCTCCATAAATATTGTTAATCTTATCAATTTAAGATAAAGGGAGAAACCCGTTCTAAAAAGAATAGTACTATAGTCCTATACGCTATTATAAATTTCAATACGGGAGGGTAATCTGTTGAGTACTTTATTGCTGCAAGCTAAAAATATCCAAGAAATCTTGAATCACTTGTATGAAGGAATTATCATCGTCGATACGAACAAAGTTGTCGTCTATTGGAATCCTGAAGCTGAAAAAATCTCCGGGTATCTTGCCAGTGAGTTTATTGGCAGATGCTGCTGCGATAAGTCTCTGGTGCATGTTGATCAACACGGGGAAAGATTATGTGAGAAATCCTGTCCCTTTACTGCCAGCCTTTGCACTGGACAAGTATACGAAACAGAGGCGTACCTCAACCATAAGGAAGGTCATCAGGTCCCGGTATCAGCCCGAATGATTCCCTTGTATGATAATCATGACAAATTTATTGGCGCCATCGAGCTTTTCCGTGATAACTCCCCGCGCGAAACACTAATGAAAGAATTGGCTGATCTCAATGACCAGGCTACTATTGACCCACTGACTGGATTACGCAACCGGCGTTACGCCGAGGTCATCATTAATTCTAAATTAAATGAAATTAGATCAGGCGGAACGACCTTTGGCGTATTATTTATAGATATTGATCACTTTAAAACCATCAATGATACCTACGGCCACGATGTCGGCGATTTAGTGCTGAAAATGCTGGCAAGAACATTAATGAATAACACTCGTCAGCATGATGTCCTAGTACGATGGGGTGGTGAAGAAATTGTCGCTGTAATTGTCAGCCCTAATATTCAGACAAAATTAACGATAATTGCCGATAAATTACGGCACCTTATTGGACAGTCCATACTTCCCGTAGATCATGGCACTGATATTCAGGTGACGGTTTCGATTGGTGCAACGGTTGCACAAGGTGAGGATACCGTGCAATCCTTAGTGAAGCGCGCTGATCATCTCATGTATCAGGCTAAGAAATCCGGACGAAATTGTGTTAAAACAGATATAGAGATTGTTTGATTCTGAAATTGAAATAGCTCTTGCATGGAAAACCACTTAGATTCCGTATGTTAAAACTAGAGGTATATCAATAAACAGAGAAGGGAACCTCACATGTCCCTTCTCTGTTTATTGATATACCTCTTCCATTTGTGGTGACTTGATCATAGTCACAGCTTATCCTTAATAACAGTTTTCTTTTCGTTTATCACTGTATGGAGTTCAACCTCTCCGCCCCAAAGAACGCCGACATAGCTCAGGGTTTTGCGTGCATACTCTAACTCCAGTTCCCGGCCATCGTAGCAATGTTCTATCATTAATTTCCCACTTTCAATACTTTCCGGTTTAATAACCGGTATAGTCCCACTGCCTACTGAATTTGCCAGGCTATCCCGAACTATTTTCCAGCCCGCTTCATCAGCAACTTCCTTTACCTTAATATCTTGTCCTTGAGTTTCGTGGACAAATAGGCCTAACTCTCCGCAAAGTTCCTTGGTTAGAAAGCGCCGTAAAAAAGACTGATCCCGTTCATTGGCTCTGATTGCCATCAATTCCTCCCTGCCAACCTGATTATTCAGAAACTCAAAAAGCTTAAAGCCCACAAAGTACGGATTAATCCTCCCTTGATGCGGACGAATAACCAGATTATGCCGCTGCAGAAATTCCAAGTGTAATGCTTGTGGCAGTTCAAGCTGCTGCAAAATTTGATAATGCCAGTAACTGGCCCAGCCTTCATTCATAATTTTGGTCTCGATTTGCGGCATAAAGTAGATGGATTCATCCCGGACAATGTTGACTAAATCCCTCTCCCAGTCCAATAAAGCACCATGCTCAGCTACAAACCCCAGCAGGTCGTCCTTCCGGCGCTCAATCGCAGCTTCATTGCTTTCAAAACCGCTACTCTTTCGTCCATTTGCGAAGCCGCCCCCATTACGCGGTATCTGAAAACGCAAGGCATGGGCAGCATCCAGGATACGTTCCACTCTGTCAGGGCCAATACTGGGATCCTGAATATAACCTCTGACCCTGTCGGCATGCGCCTTGAATAACTCCAGAGTTAATTCAGCTCTGGTATCCCGCCTAAACAGGCGGTTGTTTTTAAAAAAGTCATTATGCCCATACACATGTGCCATGGTTAGAATTTGCAGCAACAGCGTGTTATCACGCATCAGGTAAGCCAAGCAAGGGTCGGAATTAATGACCATTTCATAAGGCAGTCCGGTTAAATTATACTGATAGTAAGTCTTCTGCTTCTCGTAGGTTTTGCCATAGCTCCAGTGCGGGTAGTGAGCTGGCATACCAACATAAGCCTCATAGCAAAGCATATCTTCGTAACTGCAAATTTCAAAATGCTGCTCATAACAATCCAAACCGATTGTGCTGACCACTTCTTCAATCCGCTTGTTCCATGCTGCTAAATCATCCATGTCATATTCACCGGCCATCCCCAGTCACCTCCATCCCTTCCTTGTCAATGATGCTTTTAAAAGCCGGCCAGACATCCTCCTTACCGCCAATTGTTGCGATCACGAAGTTATCATGACTGATATTCTCGGTAAAAGTCTCACGGATGGTCCGATAATAAGAGCTGACTGCAATTTCACCATAACCGAACAAATTGCATACCTCGCACAACTCCTTAGCCAGAATAACCGCTTTGTCATTATCCTCGTCCCAATTATCACCATCCGAGCAATGAAAGGCATAAATATTCCATACTTCCGGATTATAGCGCTGCTCAATGATCTCCAAGGCTTTGGCATAGCCACTGCTGATAAAGGTTCCGCCAGATTCGCCTTTATGAAAAAACTCCTGTTCATTGACTTCTTTCGCTTCAGTACTATGAGCGATAAACACAACTTCCACCTGTTCATATTTAAAACGGACAAACTGATACAACAAAAAGTAAAAACTGCGGGCCAGATATTTTCGGGTCTGATCCATTGAGCCTGAAGTGTCCATTATGCAAATCACCACGGCATTCGAATGGCGGCGCTGTTCTTCCTTGACCCGGCGGTAGCGCAGGTCGTCTTCAATAAAGCCGTGATAGCCGACTTCATCCCCATCACCGTCTCCTGCCCTCAAAGCAGACTTAACCCGTTTAATTTTTTCGGCAACTGTCCGTTTTTTTGCCAGCCGGGGTGGAATGCCTTTTTTCTGATAACCAGATAATTTACTTTTTCGTTCTGATTCAACAACAGCAAATTTCTTGCGTTCCATGTCCGGCAGCTGCAAGTCATCAAACAGATATTGTATAAGCTCATCCAGCGTAATCTCGGTCTCATAGACATCTTCTCCCGGTTGGCTGCCCGCCTGCTCACCTTGCCCCGGTTGCGGCTGGCCGTTTCTACCGATCACCTGCCCCCGCTCCTCAGTTCCGTCCCCGGAGCCGACACCTTGATTGTTTTTACCATAGATAAACTGATACTCTTTAATGCCTTTAACCGGAATTCGGAATTTCTTGCTGCCGTCCTGGCCAATAATGCTTTCGTCGGCAATAATACCGCCCATATTTTTTTTGATCGCCTGTTCTACCAGTTGCCGATGCCGTTTCCGGTCCCATTGCGACCGGTCAGATGGAGTCATGCTGCCGTCTTTAAACAAAGCCATTACACCAGCCTCCTTCCCGCGGCTTTATTGGTTAGCTAATCTTTCCATAAGTTATTGGCGGCGTATTTTAAGATGACATTACAGCAGTGATCACAATAACCATTCTTCTTCATCTCTGCAACCATGGCATTATATTTGCTGTCTTGTTCACCATCCCGAACCCGGGACTTGGTTACAACCCGGGATAATTCTTTTACAGAGACCGTTAACTTTTTCTCAATGGCTTCTTTCAGGGGTTCATAACTGCGGTAATCAATTTTAGCTCCATTGCGCAGCAGAGAAAACATATAAGCGGTAACATCCTGTCTGAAGCCGAGGGCAGCCGTACCGGTAATGCCGATTTGTTCTTCAATGGACTGCAGGAATTGGATATCCGGCTCCAGTTCCTCACCAGTATTAGCATCTTTTAATTTGGTTGCATTCACAAAGGCCTCAGCATGATCCAGGTAATTATTAAATAAACTTTCCGCTTGCTCTTTATAGCCGTGAATAAAGGCTTTCGTGACCTCTTTCTCCAGCACCTTATTGTACTCTTTCTTCAAAACATCCTGCAAAAAGCCTAAATAGCGTTTGCGGTCATCGTCTGCTACCGCCATGTCTTTTACCGCTTTAATCAGCGTCTCCAGGACTGCGATCGGATTGATGCACTCACCTTCCGCCTCGGCCAGCGTTGCACCAAGCGCTTTCATGATGAACCGGGTCGATATGCCGCTCATCCCTTCACGATGGGCTTCATCACGCAATTCACCAATATCAATCTTTTTGGTTGAACCTTTTTCTACGATTTCCTCGCCATTATAAATTTTTAGTTTTGTTAAGGCGTCCACTTTATTGGAGGGACTGAGCCGGGTCAAGATGGCAAACATGGAGGCCAATTCAATCGTATGGGGTGCAATATGCGCATTGAACGAACTATTTTTCAGGATCTTTTGATAAATTTTCACCTCTTCGTCCAATTCCAGACAATAGGGAACTTCCACTTTAACAATCCGGTCCAGAATAGCTTCATTGGTATGATCAGACTTAAACCGGTTCCATTCTGACTCATTGGAGTGGGCCAGAATAATGCCGTCAAAATAAATCATCGAACCTTTCCCCGGTGAAGGAATAGATTTCTCCTGTGTAGCCGTAATCATAGTATGAAGATACTCAACATCATTTTTGAAAACCTCAATAAATTCAACAATGCCCCGGTTACCAACATTGAAGGCACCATTAAGGGACATCACCCGCGGATCATCCTCAGCAAACATGTCCATTTTAGAAATATCCACTGAACCGGAAAGCACTGAGGTATCCTGATTATTGGGATCAACAGGCGGTACAACGCCAATTCCTTTACGGGACCTTATGGAGAATTCGGCCATGGCAACCGGGAATTTTTCATACTCGCCATGATATTCATGTTTTAAGCGATGCCGGCAAACCGGGCACAAATCGCCTTCAATTTTTACATTTAATAGCTTTTCAAATTCGGGCCGGAGATGCTTAGGAATAAGATGCAGCGGTTCTTCGCGCATTGGGCAATCCTTCAGCGTATAGATGGGTGCACTCATTTCCAATGCTTTTTTTAACGCTTCCATTAAAGAGGATTTACCGGCACCCACCGGTCCTACTAAATACAGCACCTGCCGGGCTTCTTCCCCTTTCATGGCAGACGAATGAAAATAGCGCATAACTTGCATAATGCTCTTGTCAATACCATAGAAATCATTAGCAAAAAACTTGTACTTTTTCAGAACCCCACTGCCATGAATGCGCTTTAAGCGGGCATTTTCCTCCGTCTTGAAGGTATCAACCCCTGGAGCGCTTAACATCTCATACATTCTCCGGTGAGCCAGCATGGCTACTTGTGGATTCTCTTTGACGATAGCCAGGTAATCAAGCAATGTCCCGTTAAACTGCTGATGCTTTCTTTCGGTACGATCTTTCTTAATCATGCTGTCAAAATCAAAACCAGCCATATACTGCCCCTCCTTTGTTTCGCGAGCTGCATTTAGCAGCGTATTTCAAATACATTTGTTAATAACAGTTCTTCCTGTGTAAACATTTGTATTTGTAATTTCACTTTATCAAAACTATACATTGTTGTCCATAATAATTTTATGGTAATTAATCCCCGCTAAATTCCTTATTTTCCGGTAATTAGACCCGTTAGCCATCCACCGAAATAAGCAGCCTAAACTAAAATCCCGAAACATTCAACCATTCAGTCTTATCACGCATACCATCAAATAAGTAAAGCTCTAAACCAACAGCTGGTTTAGAGCTTTACTTATTTGATCCTATTAAACTATTTTCCCCAGTGCTCCAGCAAATACCGCTCGGCTTCAGCACTCCACAAGCCTCGGTTACGCTGACAAATTTCCGCCAATTTAGCAAAGTGTGGATTGTCTGCCCCTTTAGCAGCAAAATCATCGATTGCGGTAAGCTCCATGTCAATCCCGCTATAAATCAGTTTTTTGCCGCCCGGTATTTCGGGCAGTTTCAAAGTAGCTTCCGCCACACTGTCCAAACCGCCAATATGAGTGACCATAACGGCCGGATTGATGAGGTTCTTCTCAGTTAGCCGCAAAGATTCAATCATGTCATTGGTATTTCCGCCCGTAGTTCCCATCACATGAGCCGCATTATAATGCACATTGTAATAGTTGATTAACCCGGAAAATGCGGTATCAGTAGGTCCAGCGAAGAAATTCAGACAACCATCACGACCAAGAATTTGGTCGGCTTGTTCGACTACTGTTCTAATGGGTGCATAAACATGTACGTCATCAAAGCCAGTACCACCTGTCAGGCTTTTCAGATGGCCCGGAACATCAGCGACTTCCTTGGTATTGACAAAAATAAGTTCTATACCGTTTTTCTGTGCCTCTTCCGGCGGAAATATGGCTCTAGCCCGGTCCAGACGAGCTTGATCAACATCGGTTACTACAATCATTCCCGGACGCCGGTCAGCATGCAATACATAATCAATAGCGCCTAGCCCCATTGGACCGGCTCCAGCCAATAACGCCAGTTTTCCCCCTTCAACAATGCCCATCCGGTGCTCATAAGAACCCATACTGGTATGATAACTGGCGTGGAAGGCCCCAATGATGCAGGACATCGGCTCAGCTAATGAAGCATCATAGTAGGCATCCCCGTCGTACTTTAATAAGCAGCCTAATTCCATAACCTCCTGCGGTAAAATTACGTACGTTGCAGCACCACCGCAATAGCGATAGGAGTACCCGGGTGAATCCATGCTGCCTTTATAATTTAACGCTGGCTGCAGGGCAAATTTTTCGCCTGGTTTAAATTGATGCTGCCATTTAGCTCCAACCTCGACAATATTGCCAGCCATTTCATGGCCAACAATAATGGGATTGATGGCAACATCTTTGGGTACGCGTTTGTGATCCGGGCCTAAGATAGCCGCTTTATAGGTTGACATACAAATGCTGTCTGTCACAACCTGAACTAAAATTTCATCCTCTTTAATCGCCGGCAGCTCAAAGCTTTCCAAACGCAAGTCTTTTTTTCCATATAATCTAACTGCTCTTGTTTGCATTGTCATGACCACCTTTGCTATATGATTGCAGAATTGTGAGTACTTCTGTCGCTGTTGCACAATCAAGAATTTGCTCAACGAATCCAGCAAGTTCATTTCTGTCAATCCCGGCTAACTTTTTCCTCATATGGGGCAGTACACCTGGTGACATGCTTAGCTCATCAATCCCCAATCCAGCAAAAAACGGAGCTAATAACACATCACCACCAGATTCGCCACATATCCCAGTCCAGATCCCTGCAGATTTAGCGGCGTTGGCAACTTGGGCAATCATCCCTAAGACAGCGGGGTGATAAGGCTGGTATAAATCGGCGATTTCATGATTCTCCCGGTCAACAGCAAGTGTATATTGAATTAAGTCATTGGTACCAATACTAAAGAAATCAACTTCTTTCGCCAGCTTTGGTGCCAGCCAAACTGCGGCCGGAACTTCAATCATCATCCCAACCTGTAGTGTTCCAACCGGATGCCCCCGACTTATCACGGCTTCTTTGGCTTCAGCGAGATATTGCTTAGCTTTTATCAGCTCATCATAATTTGATATCATTGGAAACATCACAGCAGTTGGCCCTGCTGCCGACACTCGCCAGATTGCCCGTAATTGGGTGGTAAGCAGTTCAGGATTTTTAAAGCAAAGCCGCAAAGCCCGAACGCCTAGAAAAGGATTGCTTTCAATCGGTAAATTTAAAGCAGGTGCGCGTTTGTCACCACCAATATCCAAGGTTCTAATTACCGTCACGGCGGGGGCGCATTCCTGAATAACAGCCAAATAAGCGTTGACTTGCTCCTCTTCAGTTGGCAGCGCATCTCCCATAAATAAGAATTCAGTACGATAAAGCCCTACGCCCTGCGCCTTAAAGCGGCGAATTAAAGAGACATCATTGGGGCTGCCAATATTTGCTGCCAACGTCATTTCGCCACCAGACTGGCTGAAGTCATTGTCTAATTCAGCCTGCACTCCTTGATCAAGAGTGCTTTCCTGTAAAGAGTTAATCTCATCAGAAGACAAAATCCTGACCCAGCCCTGCGTCCCATCCAGTTCAATTCCTGTGGCCATCATCAAATCATCCCAACTGCCAGTCAGACCAACCACTGCCGGTATCCCGTAAGTGCGAGCCAAAATTGCAGCATGTGAAGTTTTTCCACCTTTGCGGACGATAAAAGCCAACACTCTATCTTTTGGCAGCGAGATGGTTTGAGCAGGCGTTAATTCATCAGCTACAACAATCCAGTTTCCCGTTGCCGGGAACTGCTGCTCTGATGGACTATCTGTATTCAAATTCTGAATTAACTGCTGAGCAACATCCTGAATATCGACAATTCGCTCACGAAAATAGGGATCGTTTAATGAACTTAACATGGCAATAGCCTCGTCAGCCACTTGCCTTGCC
>BIFV01000007.1:300000-386499 GCA_003990955.1 Sporomusaceae bacterium FL31 | reverse complement strand
GGAATTGTGGTAAAGGCATTTAATAGTTACTATTTTATACAAACAGCAGATAAGGTAACTATGTGTACTTTACGCGGACGCTTTAAAAAAGAACGGTTTTCTCTTCTGGTTGGTGATGAAGTAGATTATATTATGACCGGAGAAGACAAAGGCGTCATTGAACATATATTGCCACGTCGCAGTATGCTAAGGCGGCCAATGGTTGCAAATGTTAATCAGGTTATTTTAACATTTGCGGCGGTTAATCCTGATATCAATTCCGTACTAGTTGATAGATTTCTTGTTTTAGCTGAACTTTCCGGGTTAGAGATTGTTATCTGCATCAATAAAGTTGACTTAACTGATATGAGTGAAATCCTGTCTCTGGCTGAGTTATACCAAAATATTGGCTATCCGGTACTAACTTTATCAGCAAAGCATAATATAGGAATCTCTCAGTTAAAAGAAAAGTTGTTTGGTCAGATATCGGTATTTGCAGGGCCATCAGGAGCTGGCAAATCAACAATTTTAAATGCTATTGAGCCTGGTTTGCAGTTAACAACAGGAGAGGTCAGTGAGAAAATCGGGCGTGGAAAACATACGACCCGATTTGCTGAACTGTTACCTTTAGCTGGAGGCGGCTTTGTAGTAGATACGCCTGGATTCAGCTTTACTGAATTTAATGATGTGTCGGAAGCAGAACTGATGTATTGTTTTCCAGAGCTAGCTAAAGTATCAAGTGAATGCAAGTTCAATACATGCTTGCATTTTAAAGAGCCGCAGTGCGCAGTTAAGCAAGCTGTTTTAGATGGACGAATTGCGCAGCAGCGTTACGATTCTTATCTTGAAGTGCTCGCGGAAATTAAAGAAGCAAAGAAAGGGTTTTAGAGATGATTAAGATAGCACCGTCAATACTGTCAGCCGACTTTTCGCAGTTAGGTGATGAAATTAAAAAAGTAGAAGCTGCTGGTGCTGATATGATTCACATAGATGTTATGGATGGGCATTTTGTTCCCAATTTGACTTTCGGGCCACCTGTGATTGCTGCATTACGCAAAGTAACCCAATTACCTTTTGATGTTCATTTAATGGTAAAAAATCCTCAGGATTTAATTGATCCATTTGTTAAAGCTGGGGCCGATATTATTACTTTGCATGCCGAAACATCTCCGCATTTACATCGTTTGATCCAAAATGTTAAAGAATTAGGGGTTAAAGCGGCAGTTGCGCTAAATCCTTCTACGCCGCTTAGTACTATTGAAGAAATTCTTGATGAATTGGATATGATATTGATCATGAGTGTAAATCCTGGATTCGGTGGTCAAAAGTTTATTTCTTCGGCACTCAATAAGATAGAAAGATTACGAACTTTGCTTAATGAGCGGGATCTAGCTGCCGATATTCAAGTAGACGGTGGTATCAATGAAGGAACAGCAGCACAGGTTGTTGCTGCTGGAGCAAACATTCTCGTTGCAGGATCAGCCATTTACGGTTCTGCGGATATGGTTCGGACTATTCAGATTCTCAAGAATAATCGAGGCTAGGCGCCTGTTTAACTTTGTTTTGTAAGAATAGTCAGGTTGGATGTGAAGCAATTTTATCACGAAGAATACTTGATTATTATAAATTTCAGTGGTAATATTAATTTTATTAAGAATTTAATAGTAATGATAGCAGCCTTTGGGGCAAGGTGAAAAAGAGTTTTCTTTTAATTCCTGACCGGCGGTATAGCCCGCGAGCCGATTGGCAGATCCGGCGTAATTCCGGAGTCGACAGTAAAGTCTGGATGGGAAAAGGCAAAGTATTAGGCAATTATTGCGTAATATCTATTTGTCATGTCTATTTTCGTACTCTATGGCTGTTAAAAAGTGATTACTTTTTGACAGCTATTATTTTTGCTAGTTCGGAGGTCGCTTATGGATGAACAGTATATGAGGCAAGCTTTACAGATTGCTCAATATGCAATTGGACGTACAAGCCCGAATCCAATGGTAGGAGCAGTCATTGTCAATCAGGGCCGAGTTGTTGGCCAAGGGTGGCATCGTAAGGCTGGAACACCGCACGCTGAAGTTCATGCTCTTGCTCAAGCGGGCAATTTAGCAGAAGGCGCTACCGTTTACGTAACTTTAGAACCCTGTTCCCACTATGGTCGAACAGGGCCTTGTACTGAAGCTCTTATTCAGGCTAAAGTAAAGAAAGTGGTTGTCGCAATGAATGACCCCAATCCTTTGGTTGCAGGCAAAGGTTTGGCTAAATTGCGGGCTGCTGGGATTGAGGTCATTGAGGATGTTTTAGCTGCTGAAGCAGCTAAAATGAATGAAGCTTTTATTAAGTGGATTTCATGTCAGCTTCCGTTTGTTACATTAAAAACAGCAATGACTTTAGATGGCAAAATTGCTACATATAGTGGAAATTCAAAATGGATTACTGGTGCTGGAGCACGTCGACGTGTGCATGAATATAGAGATGTTTATGATGCGATCATGGTTGGAATTGGTACAATATTAGCTGATGATCCTGAACTGACAACAAGATTAGATGATTGTGGCAAAAGCCCTATAAGGATCGTTATTGATAGCACCTGCAGGACTCCTTTAACTGCTAAAGTAGTTACTGACAAATTAGTTCATACTATTGTTGCTGTCACTTCCGGGGCACCTGCAGAGCGAGTTCATGCTTTGCAAGAAGCTGGTGTTGAAGTTATTGTCACTTCTGAGGAAGAGGGAAAAGTTAATTTGTACGAATTGATGAAAGTACTTGCGGCTAAAGGAATTACCAGCGTGCTCCTTGAAGGCGGCACGAACTTAAATGCTTCAATGATGAATCGTCAACTTGTTGACAAAGTCCATTGGTTTATTGCTCCGAAAATAGTTGGTGGTGCCGGCGCATTAGGACCGATTGGTGGACAAGGTGTAAATCTACTAGAGAATGCCTATTTACTTGAGGATTTAACTAATGAAATTATAGATGGTGATGTTTTGATAACTGGATATTTGCGAAACAGGGAGGGACGAGATGTTTACCGGACTTGTGGAAGAGTTAGGGAAAGTTAAAGCCATCGTTCGAGGTGCAAAATCTGTTCGGCTGACAGTAATTGCACGTGAAATATTGTCAGATGTTCGCCTTGGTGATAGCATCGCTGTCAATGGAACATGTCTTACGGTAGTTGATTACAGCGATACTTGGTTTACAGCAGATGTTATGCCAGAGACCGTAGATCGTACTGTTTTAGCAAAGCTGAAGGCAGGAGATACTGTTAATTTAGAACGAACCTTGCGGCTCGGTGACCGCTTTGGCGGACATATAGTGAGTGGCCATATTGATGGTGTTGGCATCATTCGCGGTTTGAAAAAAGACGATAATGCAGTCGTTGTTCGTATTGAAGCTGGACCTGAAATTATGAAATATATGATTACTAAGGGGTCAATTGCTATTGACGGTATTAGTTTAACTGTAGTTGAATGTGGTCATAATTGGTTTACTGTTTCTCTTATTCCTCACACAGCAGCAATGACAACTTTGGGAATAAAAAGTGTGGGAGACATTGTTAATCTTGAAACTGACATCATCGGTAAATATGTTGAAAAACTGCTTGGTTCACAGTCAACACTTCAGGGTTCCCCAAAATCTGGTGTCACCCTTGAGTTTTTAAATAAACATGGTTTTTAGTCTAAATATTGAGCAGCTATTTTAGCTAATTTTGGAGGTAGTTATTATGAAATTTAATACAATTGAAGAAGCAATTGAAGATATTAAAAATGGGAAAATAATTGTTGTGATTGATGATGAAGATCGTGAAAATGAAGGCGACCTATTAATGGCTGCAGAAAAAGTGACTCCAGAGGCAATCAATTTTATGGCAACATTTGGTCGTGGACTGATATGTATGCCTGTTATTGGTGCACGCCTGGATCAATTGGGGATAGGTGCTATGGTTACGCAAAATACAGATACGCAATGCACTGCGTTTACCGTGTCTGTTGATGCCCATGATGTAACTACCGGAATCTCAGCTCACGAAAGAGCTGCAACGGTTAAAACCATTTTAGATGAGCAAGCTACTCCTGACAGTTTGCGCCGTCCAGGGCATATATTTCCGCTAAGATATACGGAAGGTGGAGTTTTGCGGCGTGCTGGTCATACAGAAGCAGCTGTAGACTTTGCAAATTTAGCTGGTTTATATCCAGCTGGTGTTATTTGCGAGATCATGAATGATGATGGGACTATGGCCAGGGTACCACAATTAATGGATTTTGTAGAAAAACATGGGTTAAAGATCGTTACAATTGCTGACTTAATAAAATATCGTAAACATCATGAGAATTTCATTGTTCGGGCAGCAGAAACTAAGCTTCCTACTAAATATGGTGAATTCAATCTTATCGCTTATGAAAGTGATCTGGATAAGCAATGCCATATCGCGCTGATTAAGGGTGATATTCGTGAAAAGCAAAATATATTAGTTCGAGTTCATTCAGAATGTTTAACTGGTGATGTTTTGGGATCTTTGCGTTGTGATTGTGGTGATCAACTTGCGGCTGCATTAAAGAAGATTGAAGAAGAGGGTCAAGGCGTGCTGCTTTATATGAGGCAGGAAGGTAGAGGAATTGGTCTTGCTAATAAAATCCGCGCATATGCACTGCAAGATAAAGGGAAGGATACAGTGGAAGCCAATGAGCTGCTTGGATTTGCTCCTGACCTGAGAGATTATGGTATCGGGGCACAAATATTAGCTGATTTAGGCTTAAGCAGTATTCGGCTTTTAACGAATAATCCTAAAAAGCGAGCCGGATTAGAAGGCTATGGATTAACGATTGTTGAAAGAGTCCCATTAGAGATAAAAGCAAATCGCTTTAATAAAAAATATTTATCCGCAAAAAAAATTAAATTAGGGCATATGCTCAAACAATACGAGGAGGCATAAATCATGGCAAAAGTTTTTGAAGGTCAATTAGTAGCAGAAGGCTTAAAGTTTGGTATCGTGGTTGCAAGATTTAACGAATTTATTACTAATAAATTACTGGGTGGGGCAATTGATGCTCTCAAAAGACACGGTGTAAGCGAAGATGATATTGAGATTGCATGGGTACCAGGTGCATTTGAAATTCCTTTAGTAGCTCAAAAAATGGTTACAAGCAAAAAATACCAAGCCGTTATTTGTTTAGGCACTGTAATTCGTGGCAGTACTCCACACTTTGACTATGTTTGTGCAGAAGTGACCAAAGGTGTTGCTCAGGTAGGAATGGCTTCTGGTATTCCTACAATATTTGGCGTATTGACAACTGAGACTATTGAGCAAGCTATAGAACGCTCTGGTACTAAGGCTGGTAATAAAGGCTTTGATGCAGCGGTTTCTGCAATTGAAATGGCTAATTTACTGAATCAAATGTAATCTATTTCCAGGAAATGGTGACTAATCAATGAAAATAGGTGTTATAAGCGATACACATGGCTGCGCAGAAACTTGGATTAAGGTGTGTAAGCGGTTTTTTAGTGATGTAGATTTCATTATTCACGCTGGCGATATTCTTTACCATGGCCCGCGCAATAGTATTCCGGCTGAATACAATCCTAAGCTTCTTGCCGAGCTTATCAATAACAGTTCGATTCCTATTATTGCTGCATGTGGCAACTGTGATGCTGAAGTTGACAATATGGTGCTGGATATTCCAATTCAGTCACCTTATTGTCACATCATGATGAATAGCTTAAGAATCATTGTCAACCATGGACATAGGCTTACGAAAGCTGAGCAACATGAAATGGCTATTCGCTATAAAGCTTCGATTTTTATAACTGGTCATACTCATGTTGCTGAAATAGAATCATGCAATGGTATATTGCATCTAAATCCTGGTTCACCAGCAATGTCAAAGAGATCTGATGGACGTGGGACAATTGCGATTCTTGATGATTATGGTGTGAATTTATTCGATATAGAAAGTGGCGAAGTATTGCTAACTCAAGCAATCATCTAATGGAGGAACTTATGCAGGATCATCTCATAAAAGCAACCGTTCCAGGAATACGAGCATTTGCGGCGATAACAACGAATCTAGTTGAAGAAGCACGCCGTCGCCATGATTGTTATCCAATAGCAACTGCGGCCTTAGGGCGTACTATGACTGCGACATTATTATTAGCTGCAAACTTAAAAACTGATGAAAACATTACGATAAGAGTGGCTGGAGATGGAATTATTGGTGAGATAGTTGCTGATGCTGATGCTGATGGGAATGTCAGGGGATATGTGAGAAATCCTCAAGTTGACTTGCCTTTAAGGAACGGAAAACTTGATGTAGGTGGAGCCGTAGGAGCTGGCTTTATTCATGTTATTCGTTTTACTGGCTTAAAGCAGCCTTTCACTGGCAGTGCCCCATTAGTTAGTGGAGAAATCGCTGAAGATGTTACTAATTACTTGCTTGTATCTGAGCAGATACCTTCCAGTGTTGGACTCGGCGTTCTAGTTGGCCAGGAGCTTGATGTGTTAGCAGCTGGCGGTTTTATGATTCAGGCTTTACCAGATGCCAGCGATGAAGCGATTTCACGGTTAGAGGAAAATTTAAAGTTATTGCCGCCGGTTTCAAAATTAATTGCAGATGGCTTGGATGCTAAAGGAATTATACAAGAAATTTTTGTTGGAATGCCAATAAAATTTTATGAACAAACGCCGGTTGCATTTCAATGTCAATGTTCTTCTGAGAAGATTGCAAAGGTGCTTATTAGTTTAGGGGAACACGAATTATCAGAAATGATCAATGAAGGGCAAGCTGAAGTTGTATGTCACTTTTGCAGTGAGAAATATCATTTCAGCGGTGACCAACTGCGAAAGATCTTGCAAGATAGCACTAAGTAAAAGTGAGTGGCTTTTGCCACTCACTTTTTCATGCTCTTTGTAAAAAAAATAAAGGACTAGGCTAATGCCAGTCCTTTTATTTTTATATACATTCATTGTCTACTTAAATTGCGCGTTGAACTTTACCGGAACGCAGGCAACGGGTACAAACATTAACTCTTTTAACTTCGCCGTTTACGAGTGCTCGAACACGTTGTATATTTGGTTTCCAAGTGCGCTTGGTTTTTAGATTGGAGTGGCTGACATTGAAGCCGCTAGCTTCACCCTTAGCGCAGATTTCACAAATATTTGCCATCTATTCCACCTCCTTTAACGAAGGACAAGACATCCTTATACATAACGTATCTATTTTAGCATAATCTAGTTATTGTTGCAATCTCTTTATAAAGAGATTGGCAGGATTTTAAAAGATTATTTTTGCAGGAGTTTATTTATGAAATATTGAAAATAATCTTAACTCCCAAATAAAAGGAGGTATCATAATGATTACTAAAGATACACCGATTATTGAAGTATTGCGCTTAATCCCATTTTCTAAAGAAATTTTTGTAAGATATGGTATGGGCTGTATTAGTTGTATGGGATTGGCAACAGAAACCGTTGAAAATGGAGCAAAGTTACATGGGATAAATGTACAAATGCTATTAAAAGAATTGAATCAAATCTTGCTAGAAGAAGGCTAAACAAAACCTTTTGTTTTTTGGAGTGAGTTAATTGCAGCAAACTACTACTACAAGTATTCAATATTTAAAAGGAGTGGGCCCAGCAAAATCAGCGCAGCTTGCAAAATTAGGCATATTTACTGTTCGCGATTTGCTTGAGTATTATCCACGGCGCTACGAAGATCGAAGTCAAATAAAGTTTATTAGTCAGGTGACCCATGGATTCATAGAAACACTTAGTGGGACAATTACAGGCATCGAAGATATCAAACCGCGCCGTGGGCTGACCATTACTAAAGCGACGCTGAAAGATAGCTCAGGTGTTGCTAAGTTAGTGTGGTTCAATCAACCGTTTGTCAAAAAGAAACTTATTATCGGGTTAGAAGTTATTGTAACTGGTAAAATCAAGCTGCAGTTTGGACAGCTCGAGATATTAAATCCGGAAATGGAAATTGCAGATAAAACTGATATAACGAATACAGGTAGAATTGTACCGATTTACTCGGTAAATGATGCGATTAGCCAAAAATTTCTGCGTAATTTAATACGCCAGGTGACTAACCAAGAACAGTCTTGTTTTTTAGAGAGCTTACCCTCAGATATTATTAGCACTTATCAACTTATGTCACGCCGTGAAGCTCTTACTAATATTCATTTTCCTGAGAATTATGATGATTTAGCATTGGCACGACGGCGCTTAGTCTTCGAAGAGTTATATGTTATTCAATGTGGATTGGCTTTTCTAAAGCGCCGCAATAAAAAGGTCGGATACGGGCTTAAGCATGCTCCTGATGGGGCGCTTGTCAAAGCTATTGAAGCTATATTGCCATTTGCATTAACCACTGATCAAGTGAAGGCATTAAAAGAGATAAAAGCGGATATGGAAGATCCAACACCGATGCAACGCTTATTACAAGGCGATGTTGGATCAGGTAAAACTATCGTTGCGACAATTGCAATGGCTAAGACTGTGGAAAATGGCTATCAGTGTGCGATGATGGCTCCGACTGAAATACTGGCAGAACAGCATTACCAGACAATTGAACCTTTACTTATGTCACAAGGGATAAAACTTGGTGTACTTACAGGAAGACTGACTAAGAGTACAAAGGATAAATTACTTAGCCAGATTAGCAGTGGACAGATTCACATTGTCATTGGGACACATGCTCTTATTCAAGAAGATGTTCAATTTAGTAATCTTGGGCTGGTAATTACTGATGAGCAACACCGCTTTGGTGTAAAACAAAGAGCCAAATTGCAAGACAAAGGCACAACTCCAGATGTATTGGTCATGACAGCCACTCCTATTCCACGAACTATGGCTTTGACTGTATATGGTGATCTTGATGTATCGACAATTCGTCAATTACCACCTGGCCGTAAACCAATTAAGACTTTCTTGCGAAGTTCAGATAAACTGCCGAAAATCTATGATTTTATTATCAGTGAAGTTAACAAGGGACGTCAAGCTTATATTGTTTGTCCATTAATTGAAGAATCGGAAAAAATTGACTCTCAATCAGCAGTAGAGCTTTTTGGTCAATTGACTGCTTCTGTCTTTAAAGATATTCGATGCGGCTTAGTTCATGGAAGATTAAAATCACAAGAAAAAGATGAGGTCATGGCTGATTTCTACTGTGGCCATATTAAAATATTAGTGGCAACAACCGTAATTGAAGTTGGCGTGAATGTTCCTAATGCTACCATCATGGTGATTGAGGGTGCTGAACGATTTGGGCTTGCGCAATTGCATCAATTAAGGGGACGAATTGGCAGAGGCTCACATCAATCCTATTGCATATTAGTATCTGAAAATAAAAATCAAGATACTAAAGAACGACTTGAAATTATGGAGCAAACCAATGATGGGTTTGTTTTAGCGGAAGAGGATCTTAAACTTCGTGGTCCAGGACAATTTTTTGGTACGCGGCAGCATGGATTGCCGGATTTGAAAATTGCCGATATTGTCAACGATATTGATATATTGCTTGAAGCCAGGCAGGCTGCCTTAGCTACAATCAGCAGGCCAGATCAAGGAATTTTATTTAATCTGTTAAAGTTTCATTTTGATGAGACCTTTATGGAAATGTTGCGAAGTTAAAAAAAAGAGGCGGCAAATGCCGCCAATTATGGGAGAGGAGAAAATTTACATTCATATTTTGTTCGTTATGAACGGTTATTATACATAGACATATTTATTTTTTTATCACTATTTTTGCATTGTTACGTACACACTACTAATAAACGAAATTGTGGTGGGGGTAATAATCGCTATGAAAGAAAAAAAACAATACTGTGATAGGCAACTGCGTAGTATAGCGGGCGAATGCCAGGAATTTGAGCATATTATATCAGCAATGGGGTATGGTTATTCTCTGCTGAATGTTGCTCCAACAGAATTTGTGCGCAGGTGCAGTGACTGTGTGCAGTGGCTTGATGGGAGCTGTGGGATTTTTCAGAATGAAATTAGACAGTGGCAATAGATTTCGGAGCACTGCATTAAATGCTGTGCTCCTGTTATTGTTTTAGGGAGCATTATTTAGTATTATTAAGTAAGAATATAAATTCTGAGGAGAATAGTTAATGAAGAAGCTATGGGGCTGGGGAATCATCATTGTAGTTTCCAGCTTATTTTATTTGTGGAACCCGGATTTTTTTCAGCATTCATATTCGATTATTCGTCATGGTGACATAGCGGCGCTGGCTGAATATTTACGATCATTCGGTTTATGGGGAATTGCTGTAACTATTTCATTGTTTATTGTTATGACGTTTACTATTGTTTTTCCATTTATGATTTTATCCGGTGCAGCAGGAATTGTTTATGGACTATTCTGGGGAACAATGATATCGTGGACCGGTGAAGTTATTGGTGCGATCGTTATGTTTATTTTTGCACGATACTTTTTCCGCACCATGGTTGAAGGGTGGATCGAAAATAGTGCTTATCTCAGACAAGTTGACGAATATAGCAAAGCCAATGGGTTTAAAGCTTTGCTGATTGCTCGGCTTTTGCCGCTGGCTCCATCGGGAATTATTACAGCTGTTGCAGCCATTAGCAAAATTTCTTTTCGGGATTTTTTGTTAGCAACGGTGATTGGTAAGCTGCCTCCAGTGATTATAAAAGTGTTACTAGGTCATGATCTTGTATTTGCCGGGGAAAATATGTTTAGGTTAATCGGAGTAATCCTTCTTGTTATCATAGTATATGCAGCACTTTGGTGGTATAAGCGTTCCCGAAGAACTGTTGAGTCTGATTAATGTTCAAGGAAGCAAGGGGACGTTCTTTTTGCTTCGCGGTAATCTGAAAGAAAGAAGCAAGAAGAACGTCCCCTTGCTTCTATACCGATTCTTTTAGGCGTTCATAGATGACTATGCAGTTGATGAGTTTCTCACTGCTTCCGGCACCATGGGGGTTAATTATTATCTCGGTGTTGAGAAATACTCATTTCAACCTCATCATTTTATTTTTCCAGTATATAGAAAAAAACCCTATTGGGTAGACTTTTTTCATTGTCTACGCTATAGGGTATTTTTTCTCATCAGGCTCTTGTTTCAAATTATGGCAAGATGACTTGAGTTAATGTTCTAAGATTGCTCCACACTCTAAAGGTCCCAAACAGCACGATTAGGCCGCCAGGAAAAGCTGGCCCGATAATGGTTACTGCGCCGATGAAGAACAGTGGTGGAAAGGCAGTAGTAGCCGAACTGATTAAAGATACACAGTCATCAACATCGCCTAAAACACCTAAGATGGACCAACCGCCTAAAGTTGTTATTCCGAGGTTTTGTGCTTGAAGATCACATAGTTCGTCAAGAAGTTCACGCTGAGGACGAGTTGTAATCGGAGCTGTTGTGCTTCGAGCTGCTGATGGGGTAGCATTTGGATCAGCCGAGGCTGCGGTAATAAGGGTTAGTGGAGATGTAAGGAATGGGCCTTCAACAATATGTGCAACATCACACAGGTCAATGAGTATTTGGCTAACTAAAAGTGGAATTGCCAATGTGGGATTGGGCGGACGAAGTTGCACTAAGTTGAGGGCAGTTACGCCAACAGGTGGAACTATACTGATAACACAATCGTGAATGCGGCCAATACGACCAAATACAGCAGTTCCGTCAACTAGCAATAGAAGTACATTACGCTCTCTTAAAGTTTCAATTTCACAAACAAAGTCTTTGTTACATAAATGAGGTAATGGTGTATTACTCATAAAATAATTAACCTCCTAAACGCTAAGTAAGAAATGTTGATATCTACTATAGGTTATGAACTAGATCCTTGATGTGTTACTCACCAGAAGATATTTCGATATTAGCATTTTGTTTTCAGGTTTAGTGTGGGAAAGAATTTTCTAGCGTACCATTAATAAGAAATCCTTGTGTGTCAGAGGGAATTTAAATAATGTACTTATTTTTGAAAAATCTGTTATTTAATACAAAGGAATATTTGCCAGCTAAGTCGAAAATATAACAAAAATAAGGAGGGGATGAAAGTGCCAATAGTACAAATTGATATGCTTGAAGGTCGTACTGTTGAACAGCGGAGAGAACTGGTGAAAAAAGTAACTGAGGCTATCTCTGAATCAGCAAATTGTCCGGCAAGTGCAGTGACTATTATTATTCGTGAAATGACAAAAGAACACTTAGGTCAAGGTGGTAAACTACGCGCTGATAGCTGATAGTTTTCACCGTTCATGAAATCAACCCATTTCGTAATAAAACGGAATGGGTTGATTTCATGAACGGTGAAATTGATGATTCGCTACTTTTAAATGAGCGAAATATTGAAATATAAAGGTTGCCGGGCAGATATGTGCATAAACGGGAGATATTTGAAGATATGTTTACATAAATATATAATTATTGACAACTTTGGTGACAGATCATGATTGACCAAAACGTTCTTTTGCTTTAGTATATATACCACGCCGAATTTCTCTTGAAAGCGGAGGAACCATACTCTGGGGTGAAATTACTTTTTAGTAATGGGGATTATCCTTTGTCCCTAACCCGTCAGCTAACTTCGTAGGCGAAAAGAAAGGAAGTGTTTGAGATGAAGAAAATTATCGTGATCTTTACGATGGCATTTACACTGTTTACTTTTGTTACTGCAAATGCTGCTGCTGTTTCAGTACAGAATAAAAAATCTATTGATGTTGTTGCAACAGCTTATGCTCCTGGTGCTCATGACAATGGCAAATGGGGTAACCTTACTCATATGGGTACACAGGTACGCCCAGGAATTATTGCAGTAGATCCGACAGTCATTCCATTAGGATCAAGAGTTTATATTGAGTTTGCTGATGGTCATGGTGTTGAGGCAATTGCTGAAGATACCGGTGGTGCGATTAAAGGAAATCGCATTGACATAGCCATGTGGACTGTAGATGAGGCATATGACTTTGGTAGACAAAAGGTTAAAGTAACCGTATTAGATTAATGTTACGGCTACTTGGTCACTGTAATAAGCAAATACTTGGATTACTCAAAAGCTCAGGTTACACCTGAGCTTTTGAGGTTTAAAACAGAATCATACTATATAAAGTAGACTTCTGGGAGATAATAAAGATACCAGTATATTTTAATAAGAATATACATTTTACTATGGAATTTGCTAAAAAATTTTAAAAATGCTAGATTAGGCTAGTTTATATGTGGTATTATATTTGAAATATCTGTTTCTACTCTTAGTGAAAGGGGCAAGTTAAATGTTCGAAACCAAGTTTGAGAAAGAAGGCTTAACTTTTGACGATGTATTATTAGTTCCTGCGAAGTCAGAAGTTTTACCTAGAGAAGTAGAGGTCCATAGTCAATTAACTAAAAACATTAAGCTTAATATTCCGATTATTAGTTCGGGGATGGACACCGTTACCGAGGCCAGAATGGCAATTGCAATGGCTAGAGAGGGCGGGCTTGGTGTTATACATAAGAATATGTCAATAGAACGTCAAGCCAATGAAATTGACAAAGTTAAAAGATCTGAGCACGGAATCATTGTAGACCCTATCTATCTATCGCCAGACAACATTCTGCAAGATGCACATGATCTTATGGAGAAATATCATATTTCAGGCGTACCAGTTACTGATAATCAAAAATTAGTTGGGATCATTACAAATAGGGATTTGCGCTTTGAGACGGATTTATCAAGAAAAATCAGTGATTGTATGACGCGTGAACATTTAATAACCGCGCCAGTAGGCACATCGCTAGAAGATGCTAAGGAGTTATTGCGCAAACACCGTATCGAGAAGCTGCCGTTGGTAGACGACAAAGGGCGTCTTAAAGGTCTAATAACGATCAAAGATATAGAAAAAGCCTTAAAGTATCCAAACTCAGCCAAAGATTCAAAAGGGCGGCTGCTTGTTGCGGCGGCAGTTGGCGTGGGTGCAGATATGATGGATCGGATCGAGGCTATCGTTGCGGCTAAAGTTGATGTTATTGTTGTGGATACCGCCCACGGACATTCTCGTGGAGTTCTAGAAGCCGTAAAATATATTAAGAATAAATATCCACATGTTGACTTGATTGCTGGAAATGTTGCCACAGCTGAAGCTACCCGCGATCTTATTGAAGCCGGTGTAGATGCTGTAAAAGTAGGTATTGGGCCAGGGTCAATATGTACAACCCGGGTCATAGCGGGTATTGGTGTTCCTCAAATTACGGCAGTTTATGACTGCTCGGCTGTTGGACGTCAATATAATGTTCCAATCATTGCAGATGGTGGTATCAAATACTCAGGTGATGTTGCTAAGGCGATTGCTGCTGGAGCTAATATTGTTATGATTGGTAATTTGTTTGCTGGAACTGAGGAAAGCCCTGGTGAGACGATTATATACCAGGGACGCAGTTATAAGGTCTATCGGGGTATGGGATCACTTGGAGCAATGGCTGAAGGCAGTAAAGACCGTTATTTCCAAGAAAATATGGACAAACTGGTTCCTGAAGGCATTGAAGGACGCGTTCCTTATAAAGGATCACTGGCAGATACTGTTTTTCAGCTTGTTGGTGGGTTAAGAGCCGGTATGGGATATTGCGGTGTGCGTAATATTGATGAGCTGATTAGTAAAACCCGTTTTATTAGAATTACTAGTGCCGGATTAAAAGAGAGCCATCCGCACGATATCAGTATTACTAAAGAATCTCCGAACTATAGTTTCTAATCATTCCATAAAAAACACCGCCGCTGTATTACCAGGCTGGCGGTGTTTTTAAGTTTATGACGCGAAATTCAAAGCCGCGGTCTTTAAAAAGTTTTATAATTGCTGGCAAGGCTGCTACTGTTTCACTATGTCCACGGCCATCATGCATGAGGACTATAGCGTGGCTCCATAAAAATTTATTTTCCAGCTGTCGCGCAATGTTATTAATGATTTGGGGGGCTTTTGCTGAAGAAGCGTCACCAGAACTGATATTCCAGCCTACTTCAGTATAACCGTTGACTTTTAACTCTTCCCAATAGAATTTTGTAAAACTTCCGGCTGATCCGCCTGGAGCACGAGAAATTCTTGGACGTACACCAAGAATGCTTTTGATTTTTTCATCGGTTTGGGAAAGTTGTGCAATATAGGCTGCCGGTGACTTATATAAGTCTCGATACACATGATTGTAACTATGATTACCAATCGCATGTCCTGCATCAAAAACATTTTTTAAGGTCTGCGGATATTTTTCCACTTGGGTTCCGACTACGAAAAATGTAGCTTTGATATTATTCTCTTTCAAAATTCTGAGGATGGCTGAGGTGTTCTCAGGATCCGGTCCATCATCAAAGGTTAGATATACCGTTTTCTCGCCGTAATAAGAGTTGCTTTCTGGCAGAGCCAAAGGCAGATTAAGCGATTTACGTTCGGAAATTGTATATTTATCATAGAGGGGATTACTGCCAAAGACTGACTCTTCATCAATAATACTGATAGCAGGCTCGCTGGGGTTAGATACTACAGTACTTTCAATGTTAATCTCTTGTCCCATTGAAGCATATGTTGTATATGCAGGTACGGTAATTAAAGGTGCAAAGGCTAAGAGTAATACAATAATAGCCGCTGCTCCGCAAAAAGCTTTAAAGGCAGAATAGTTTTTAATCATGTTAACTCCCGTAATTAGAATGGGTCTTGTCTATCCCTAATATATTCGCGCTATAACTTGGGTTTCCTGCGCGTAAAGTATGCCAAGGTTTGGAATACTATGATCAAAGGGAGTGTGGAATAAAATGCGCAGACTTTTTTTGAAAGTATTAATTATAATGTTCATACTATCTTCTTGTGTCAATGTAAGCTATGCTTTCTTGGGTTTACCGCAGACAAATAACTTGGATAGTTTGCAATTAGTATCGGCAACTCAAGTTTTTGATATTAATGGACAATTGATATCAAAGTTATTTGAGCAAAACCGTATTGTGGTATCAATAAACAGTATGTCCCCGTATATTCCTCAAGCTATTGTTGCAAATGAGGACACACGCTTTTACAGCCATATAGGAATTGATCCTATTGGCATTATTAGAGCTATATGGGCTAATATCCGATCAGGTGGTATTGCCGAAGGTGGAAGCACTGTGACTCAGCAACTCGCGCGGGAAATGTTTCTTACACAAGAACAAACTTTTACCCGTAAGATTAAAGAAGCGTTATTAGCAATTATTATTGAGCGTAAGTTTTCAAAACAAGAGATCTTACAAGCTTATTTGAACCAAGTCTATTTCGGTGAAGGCGCTTATGGAGTTGAAGCAGCGGCGCAGGTCTATTTTGGCAAGCATGCAAGTGAGCTTACCTTAAGTCAAAGTGCTATGATTGCAGGTTTAGCACGGGGGCCTAATCTATATTCACCGTATGCTGATATGAAAGCTGCACTAACCAGAAGAAGTGTAGTGCTTGCTGGCATGGTAAAGGAGGGGTATATAACTCAGAATTCTGCTGATTCGGCTCAGGCTGAACCACTTGTCTTAGCAGGAAAGAAGAAACGCACAGTGCAGGCTTCGTATTTTATTGATTATGTTGCAAACGAATTAGTGGGACGTTATGGTGCAAATCGTGTCTATAAAGGCGGTTTAAAAGTATATACGACGATGGATATTAAGGTGCAGCAAGCCGCTGAGGCAGCCTTAGGTGATTATCAAGGAGCTATCTTAGTGCTTGATCCACGCAATGGTTATATAAAAGCGATGGTCGGTGGACGGAATTATCAAGAAAGTCAAGTCAATCGCGTTACTGCAGATATACGTCAGCCCGGATCTGCGTTTAAACCTTTTGTCTACGCAACCGCATTAAATAAAGGGCTAACGTCAAATGCGATCATTATTGATGAGCCAATTAACATTGCAGGATATTCACCACAAAATTATGATAGCAAGTTTCGCGGAGCAATAACAATGAAAAAGGCATTGCGATGGTCGGTGAACACAGCATCAGTAAAACTTGCTCAACAAGTCGATATGACTGATGTGCTTAGTTTAACAAAAAACATGGGAATTAGTACCTTAACGCCGCAAGACGATAATTTAGCAGCAGCACTTGGAGGACTTACTCAAGGGGTTAGTTTGATTGAGTTAACAACGGCCTATACTGCTTTTGCCAATAGTGGAATTTTATCACGACCAGTCGGGATCATAAAAGTGCTAGATGAAAACAATCAAGTGTTGGAAGAAGTTCAAATAAAGCAGCAATCGGTACTTAGACCTGAAACTGCTTATATCATGACCGACATGATGATGGGAGTTCTGGAAGACGGTACAGGTACAGCTGCAAACATTGGCAGACCTGCGGCTGGTAAAACGGGTACAACCGATAACTATGAAACTGCTTGGTTTATTGGGTATACTCCAGAGCTATTGGCAGGAATTTATGTTGGAAATGATGATCGTATACCTGTTGGAATATCAGGTAGTCAAGTGGCCGGATTCTGGGGGAAAATGATGAGTACAGCACTTGCAAACACTTCTCCGCAATCCTTTGCAATACCTCCAAATATTATTACAGGTATACCCGTATGCACTGACTCTGGCAAGCTTCCAGGACCTAATTGTCCAGAGATTGAATATAGTGCATTTATTCGCGGAACAGAACCAACAGTTATCGATAATAGACTGCGACCGAATTTGCAAATTGATCAATCCGCCCCTAACCAACAGACAGAAAAGCGACAAGAACGTCCAAGGTGGAAGCTGAATTTACCGCGATTGCCCAGTTTTTAAGATTGTGATACAATATTATAGTATCATATTGTTATAATTTGGATGTTGGAATAAGGGAGCAATAATCGTGGCAGAGACAAGGATACCTGTATTGGATGTAATGATTGATGCCGTTACAATGAATGAAGCGGTGCTCATTGTTGAAAATTTTATCATTGAGAAGAAGGCTCGCTTGGTCGCTACTGCGAATGCCGAGATGGTTATGATGGCCCGGAGTGATGACGAGTTGGCTAGTATTCTAAGTAAGGCCGATCTCGTCATACCTGATGGGGCTGGCGTTGTTTGGGCTGCCCGCTATAAGGGGCATTCAGTGCCTGAACGAGTGGCTGGTTTTGACTTAGTCCAGGAAATTTTAAAAAAATCGGCACAAAAAGGATATCGGATCTATTTCTTAGGCAGCGCGCCAGGTATAGCGGCACAAGCTAAAATATGGGCTGAGCGTCAATATCCTGGTGTTAACATAACAGGAATAAGAGATGGATATTTTTCTTCTGAAGAAGATTCTGATATAATTGACGAAATAAAATTATGTAAACCTGATATTTTATTAGTAGCACTGGGGGTTCCTAAACAGGAAAAATGGTTAAGCAAGAATTTAACACAGTTGAATATTCCAGTTTCAATCGGTGTAGGTGGAAGTTTCGACGTAATGGCTGGAGTGACGGATCGGGCTCCCATGTGGATGCAGCGTGCTAATTTAGAGTGGCTGTATCGGTTATTGTCTCAGCCTAAGCGTGCCATGCGAATGCTGGCCTTGCCGCGCTTTGTTCTAAGCGTTGTATTAGCTAAAAAACATTAGACAAAGTAAACTAGGTATATTATAATAATTTGGGAAAAATATTGGATTTAAGCTTTCAATGAAGCTCTGTCCAGTGTTTTCGTGAGGATAAATTGTGCTCAGAGGAGGTGGATAAATGGTTAAAACGCCTATAGTTAAAGAAGGGTACATTTATATAGCTTTGCTTGCTGTTATAACCATAGTAGTCGGTTTGGCCGTTCACCCGTACTGGAGTATAATTCCGGGTGTTCTTATGCTTTTTGTTAGTTTCTTTTTTCGCAATCCTAAGCGTACTATCCCGTTTGATGATGTATTGGTTGTGTCTCCCGCTGATGGTCGAGTAATGGGAGTCACAGAAGTTGAAGAAGATGAGTTTGTCAATGAGCCCTGCAATAAAGTTACGATATTCCTATCTGTATTTGATGTTCATGTCAATCGCAGTCCAATTGCAGGTGAAATTAAATTTCAGCAGTATACTTGTGGACGTTTTAAGCCTGCATATAAAGAATCTGCGGGCTGCGAAAATGAACGTCATTCAATTGGTATCGAAAACGACAACATGCGAATTTTAGTAACTCAAATTGCGGGTCTTATTGCTCGCCGCATTGTATCTTGGGTAACATTAGGAAGTATTCTTCAGCAAGGAGAGCGTTACGGACTTATAAAATTTGGCTCATGTACGGAGCTTATTATGCCTAAGAATATCGAAGTACTAGTTAAAAAAGGGGATAGAGTAAAAGGTGGCGAAACAATAATCGGGAGGCTAAATAAGTGAGAAGTTTAATTCCGAATTTATTAACAGCCCTGAATCTTGTTTTGGGCATGTTTTCTATAATTAGTACGTTTAATGGTGACTTTTATTATGCTGCTTTACTTGTTGTTGCTGCGATGGTCGCTGATGGGTTGGATGGCAGGGCAGCCAGATACTTTAAGGTAAGCAGTGATTTTGGTAAAGAACTCGATTCATTATGTGATTTAGTTTCTTTTGGTGTTGCCCCTGCAATCTTAGCGTATTCTTTTCTACTTAAAGATTTTGATAAGCTTGGTTATCTTGTAGCTGCTGCTTTTGCTACTTGTGGTGCTCTGCGTTTAGCAAGATTTAATGTGAATGCAAGTGTCGTAAAGGGATACTTCATGGGGTTACCCATACCTGCCGCTGGATGCGCGCTGGCAACTTTTGTTATGCTTGGAATTAAGCCTAGTGGATGGACTTTTCCCTTTATGGTACTGGTATTTGCGTATTTGATGGTGAGTACTGTAAAATATCCGGATTTTAAAGGTAAAGGGGAGAAGATTCGGATCGTTCCGGTGATTATATCCTTGGCAATCGGTTTATATGTATTATTTAATAGGCATGATGCAGTTTTTTTTGCACCATTTTTTACCTATGCAATGTTTGGCATATTAAATACGGTCTTTGGTTTGTTTGATTCAAAATCTGCCGCCTAGAGAAGGTGATAGGAATTTTTGCTGCGAATATATTCTAAAGAATTATAATAATATAGTATAATTGCTGGATATAACCCTATAACGAAGATCGTTTTATCTTGAGCTTTATAAATCAGAACAGTTCCTGTTTAGGTTGTGGGTACCAAAGCAGGATTTTAAAGGAGCAAAATCCATGAACTATGTTTTTGACTACATAATGATTCCGATGCAGATAATTATCATTTTTTTTACGTTATATTACTTTATTATAGCTTTTTTCGGAATCTGGCGTAGAAAAGAAACGAAAGTCCTTACGCCAAAGCATAATTTTGCAGTAATAGTAGCTGCTCATAATGAAGAACAAGTAATAGGTCAGTTGGTTGAAAACCTGCAGGTTTTAAGATATCCGCGTGAGATGTATGATATATTTGTCATTGCTGATAATTGTAAAGATCGTACAGCTCAAGTTGCTCGTAATGCTGGAGCTACTGTATTTGAACGATTTAACCTAGAGAAACGTGGCAAAGGATACGCGATGGAATGGATGTTTGCCAAACTGTTTCAATTAAAGAGAAAGTATGATGCAGTAATTATCTTTGATGCTGATAATCTGGTTCATCCGAATTTTTTATTGGAAATGAATCATAGTTTAAGCAAAGGCGAAAAAGTCATTCAGGGATATCTTGATGCAAAGAATCCGCATGATACATGGATTGCCGGCACATTTGCGATTTCTTTTTGGGTTACTAATCATATCTGGCACTTGGCCAAATCAAACATTGGTCTATCAAGTGTTCTAGGTGGTACAGGCATGTGTATTTCAACCGATATTCTTGAGAAATTTGGTTGGGGAGCAACTTGCCTTACTGAAGATATGGAATTTACCATGAAAGTTTTACTTAAAGGAATTAGAACAACTTGGGCTCATGATGCCATTGTTTTCGACGAGAAGCCACTTACTTTTATGCAGTCTTGGAAACAGCGCAAACGGTGGGCACAAGGTCATTTTGATATTGCAGCGCGTTATATTCCACGAATGATTTACGAAGGAGTTCGTCAGCGTGATATTAGAATATTAGATGGTGTTTTGCACTTGCTGCAGCCACATTTCTTAATATTGTCGACAACCTTTGTATTAGCAAGTTATTTCTATCATATTGTACCATTCTATACCAATATATTTTATAAAGTTCTTCCGTTAGAGGTATGGACGGTCATTGCAGTTGGGCAATATGTATTGCCGGTTATTGTACTCATGATGATTCGTGCTAATTGGAAATCATGGATTTACTTGGTGTTTTACCCATTATTTGTTTATAGCTGGATTCCGATTACTTTCTTAGGTTTTCTTCATCGCAATGAGCGTGAATGGAGTCATACTCAACATACGCGTAGCATCAGTTATCAAGAAATACTGATTAATCATTCGAGTGATTTTCCTAAAGAGAACTTATTAAGTAAGCAGGCTATTAAATAAAGCTAAAATATTTAGTCTAAGAGATCAAAAAAAGGTGAGTCATGTACTCATCTTTTTTTACACTATTATGAGTTTGTAGGCGACTTACATATTTCATTTGTGTTAAATAAAGAATAGAAAAGTCGATTTTATATTGCTAAGAACATGTTCGTATTGGACGAGACTAAACATAACTATGAGGTGATTTGAATATGTATGAGATAACGGTAGTTGTTGAGTTTGAGGCTGCTCATCGGATTGTTGATTATCCCGGTAAGTGCAACAGATTACATGGTCATAATTGGAGCATTGAGGTAACCGTAGCGGGTAAACAACTTAACGAGCTGGGGATGCTTATCGATTTCCGGGAACTTAAAAATGAAGTCAATCAAGTGATTGGAAAACTTGATCATATTTATCTAAATGAGTTAGAAGAATTCAGAGTGCAAAATCCTACTGCGGAGAATATCGCTTGTTATATCTATTCTGAGTTGAAGAAAAAGCAGATTTTTGGAAATGCTATTATCATTCGATCCGTAAAAGTGTGGGAATCGCCAAAGTCAGCGGTAACTTATAGTGAGGATTCAATTGATGACAAATGCAATTAATTTAGTGGAAGTATTCTCGTCAATTCAAGGCGAAGGAGAGTATGTCGGCTGTCGTCAAGTTTTTGTTCGCCTTGCAGGGTGTAACCTACAATGCAACTATTGTGATACTCCAACCTCACGGCAAATACCGGACACTTGCCGTATCGAAGGCAATGCCGGACAAAGAGATTTTATTGAAGTTGCAAATCCTATGAATCCTGAGGCGCTAGCTGCAGTGATTAATGGACTTTTGGACAAACCTCACCATTCAGTGAGTTTTACTGGTGGTGAACCGTTGTGTCAGGCTGAGGCACTGAACCAAGTTGCAGGGAAAATAAAAGGGAAAACATACCTGGAAACCAATGGAACACTTCCTGTGGAACTGGAAAAAGTGATTGATAATATTGATATTATTAGTATGGATATTAAGTTACCAGTTACGACCGGCTGTCCTTTATGGGAAGAGCATCGGCAATTTTTAGAATTGGCCTTAGCGAAAAATGTTTTTGTTAAATTGGTCATTGATGCAGGTATTGATATCGATCATTTTGATCAAGCTGTTCATTTAGTAGCTGCTGTTAGTACGGAGATACCGTTAATTTTGCAGCCTGTGACACCAATTAACGATTGTAAAGCAATAGATCCTGACCAAGTCATAGAATTGCAGAGTCGGGCACTTAATATTTTAAAGAATGTAAAAGTAATACCTCAGACTCACAAATTTCTTGGACAATTATAAAACGATGGAGGGATGAATTTGCGCATATTGCTAACTAACGATGATGGTATAGGCGCTCCAGGAATTCAAGCGCTGTGGCAATCTTTAAGTCGTATTGCTGAGGTCATTGTGGTAGCTCCTGATTCGGAGCGAAGTGCGACAAGTCAAGCAATAACCGTACATCATCCAATTAGAGTGGACCAATACTGCATTAACGAGCCGCCACTATGTGCTTGGCGTGTGGGGGGCACTCCAACAGATTGTGTAAAGATTGCAGTCGAAGCATTAATGACAGAAAAGCCGGATATTGTTGTTTCTGGTATTAATCTTGGTTCAAACCTTGGTACTGATGTTTTATATTCGGGTACTGTAAGTGCTGCGATTGAAGGATCATTATATGGTATTACATCAGTGGCAGTTTCTTTAGATACCTGGCAAGCATGTGATTTTAGTATAGCCGCTGATTTTACAGCTAAATTGGTTCAAACATTAATTAAGAAAAAACTTCCTCCCAATACATTACTCAATGTTAATGTTCCGGCTGTAAGTGCTAATGAAATTGCAGGAACTGCAATTACAAAACTAGGTGTGCGTCAATATGCAAATACTTTTGAACGCAGGCAGGATCCTCGAGGACGCTTGTACTATTGGATGGGTGGGCAAATCGTAGATAATGATAACGATCCAGATACTGATATCGTTGCAGTAAAAAACAAAAAAATATCGGTTACACCGATTCATTTTGATCTGACTAACTATGGCTTGATGAATATGTTGACGGATTGGGATTTGAATAAAGCTGATTTATAGTAGTTCTAATAAACTAGATACGGAAAAATAATTTCTATATTGGGTATATTTGGCGAATTTTTGCATAAATTTTCAGTAAAACTCCGAGGAGGGAATTTATGTGGCCAAAGTTGCCGGACGAAGACGCTACAATGCTCAACCCCCCAAGGGATCAGGTGTAGTCATACCTGTGTTTCAAGGTCTGCTAGTGAGTTTCATTGTTTCGATTATTAGTATTATATTTTTATCCTTTTTAACATTAACTTCTGAAAGTTCCTTTTTGGAACATTATATGCAATATGTTATGGTTGCCGTGACGATGGGAAGCATATTTATTGGCAGTGCTTTTGCAACAAGTAAAGTTGAATCAAAGGCATTGATTGTAGGTATGGCTGTGGGGTGTATCTATGTGCTGATTTCAGTCGGGATCGGGATGGAAATTACGAATGAATCGATTACTTTGTTGATTTTAGCGAATAAGTTTATTGCAGGTATTGCTGCAGGGGCTCTCGGTGGAATTATTGGTGTCAATTTATAAGAGAGGCTTTTTTTAGAAAGCTTCTCTTTTTTTATATCATGACATTGTAAATGCTGGTTACAATATCAAAAGAATTGGTACATGCTAACTTTAGTTATTTAGTTAAAAATAACTAATAATTCCGTGAGTAGTCTCAGTTGTTTTTAAAAGGAAGATTTTATAGTATAATATAATTGGTTTTTGCACAGAGCGTAATTTTGAATATAAGGGTGATAAAATGATTAAGATTGCGATAATTGGTGGAACTGGCGTATATGATCCTAATATTTTGCGGAATGTTCGCAGTGAAGAAATTAGTACTCCTTACGGAGCCGTACAATATAATGTAGGTGAGTATGCTGGTAAGAATGTAGCATTTCTTCCCCGGCATGGAAGTAAACATTCGATTCCACCCCATTTAATTAACTATCGTGCTAATATCTGGGGCATGAAAAAATTGGGTGTTGAGAATATTATAGCCACTACTGCCGTAGGATCGTTAAATATTGATATGAAACCAGGCCAGTTTGTATTAGTCGATCAATTTTTGGATTTTACTAAAGGTAGAGTCAGTTCATTTTATGAAGGCGGAGAACGCGGGGTAGTTCATGTTGATCTGACCACTCCATATTGTGAGATACTTCGCGAAAAGATTATTGCAGCCGCTCACACCTTAGCTATTCCCATACATAACAAAGGTGTTTATGTTTGTACAGAAGGACCACGCTTTGAAACACCAGCGGAAATTAATATGTTTGCTAAGCTTGGCGGCGATTTAGTAGGGATGACGAATGTTCCTGAAGCAGTCCTGGCAAGAGAGGCTGAAATGTGTTATTCTACGGTGTCAATGGTGACCAACTATGCTGCAGGAATCTCTCCTCAAGCACTCACCCATGGCGAAGTGCTTGAGACCATGGCCGCGAATTCTGAGAATATCAAGAAACTTATAATGAAGTCTATCGAGCTAATCGATTTACAATCATCAAATTGCAGCTGTTCAAAAGCGCTTGCTGAATATGGCGGATTTAAACTTTAACATGAGGTGAACCTATGCTTTCCATGTCTTGGGATGAGGCTTGTTTTAAACTTTTAAACCAAACTAAATTACCTGGTAAGGTTGAATATATTCATTGTACAGATTACAAAGTTGTTGCTGATGCGATAAAACGATTGGAAGTAAGAGGTGCTCCTGCCATCGGTGCTGCTGCTGCTTTTGCATTAGTGCTAGGTGCTCGCCAAATTGCTGACCAGGGAGACTTTTGGGAGCGTTTCCTGGCGATTGCTCAGGAGCTACGCGAGACCAGACCTACTGCAGTGAATTTATTTTGGGCATTAGATCGGATGTTATCAGTAGCTAGTCGTTATAAAGAAGACAATGATATTACAGGATTGTTAGTAGCCCTTGAACAAGAAGCTTTGATGATTGCGAATGAAGATGCGACTGTGAACAGCCGTATTTCGGAAAATGGCGCTGAATTATTTCATGAGCCCTTAGCCGTCCTTACTCATTGCAATGCAGGCGCATTAGCAACAGTTGGTTTTGGAACTGCATTAGGGGTTATTCGTCAGGCTTGGTCTGAGGGGAAAATCACTCGGGTTTTTGCCGATGAAACAAGGCCATTGCTTCAAGGTGCACGTTTAACGGCTTGGGAGCTCATGCAGGAGAAAATACCAGTTACATTAATTACTGACAGTATGGCTGGCTGGGTTATGAAGAACAAAAAAGTTCAGGCAGTCATCGTTGGTGCTGATCGGATTACTCTGAACGGGGATGTTGCAAATAAAATTGGAACCTATAGTGTAGCTGTGCTGGCTAAGGAACACGGTATTCCGTTCTATGTAGCAGCACCTGTTTCCACATTTGATTTTAATATGCTATCTGGTGATGATATCCCTATTGAAGAACGTAAAGCAACTGAGGTTACAACAATTGGTGGGGTTCAAATTGCTCCAGATGGAGTTGAAGTTTATAACCCTGCTTTTGATGTTACACCCAATGAACTGGTTTCTGCTATTATTACTGAACACGGTGTTTTAAGAGCGCCTTACAATAAAGCCGTACAGCAATTACAACAAAAAATGAGAGGGGAATAACTCATGGAATCGATTATTAGAGATATTGGTCTTGCACCACAAGGTCATGAGAAAATAAATTGGGTTAAAGAATTTATGCCTGTTCTGAACACACTCAATCAGGAAGTAAGTGTGACAAGGCCTCTAGCCGGGAAAAACATTGTGGTTACAATGCATCTTGAAGCCAAAACGGCATACCTTGGACTTGTATTAAAAAACGCAGGTGCTAATGTGGTGGTTACGGGCAGTAATCCTCTTTCCACGCAAGATGATGTAGCTGCAGCGTTAGTCGATCAAGGGGTTGTTGTATATGCTTGGTATAATTGTACGGCCGAGGAATATGATCATTTTCTTCACAAAGCATTGGATTCCAAGCCTGATATTATTGTCGATGATGGTGGCGACCTAGTCTCATTACTGCATGGTGAACGCAGCGATCTCGCTGGTAATATTCTTGGTGGATCAGAAGAAACAACTACCGGTGTTATTCGGCTAAGAGCTTTAGAAGCAGAACAAAGACTCAAATTTCCTATGGTTGCGGTTAATGATGCTTATTGCAAATATTTATTTGATAATCGTTATGGAACAGGTCAATCGACCTGGGATGGAATCATGCGAACTACGAATCTGACGATTACTGGAAAGACTGTCGTTGTTGCTGGCTATGGTTGGTGCGGCAAAGGGGTTGCAATGCGTGCCAAAGGGCTTGGCGCCAATGTGATAGTGACTGAAATTGATCCAATCAAGGCTATTGAAGCCGTTTTTGACGGCTTTAGAGTGATGCCTATGGCAGAAGCAGCAAGCCATGGTGATATCTTTGTTACTCTGACCGGGTGCAAGGATGTTATTAGAGGCGAGCACATTCATTTAATGAAATCAGGCGCCATTATGGCTAATGCCGGCCATTTTGACGTTGAAATTAATAAACAGGATCTTAATGAAATAGCCGTAAGTAAGAGAGTGGCAAGAAAAAATATTGAAGAGTTTGTTTTGGCAGATGGAAGAAAAGTTTATCTATTAGCTGAAGGCCGCTTGGTCAATCTAGCTGCAGGCGATGGACACCCAACTGAAATCATGGATTTGTCTTTTGCGCTACAAGCATTATCAGCTATTTATATTGCCGAGAATTATAGCCAAATGGATAAGAAAGTTTATACGGTATCACCCGAAATCAATGCGCGGGTAGCTGAGCTCAAATTACAAGCTTTAGGAATCAGTTTGGACCAATTAACCGCTGAGCAAGAAAGATATCTAAATCAAGCATAGCGGATAATGGAGTGATGTTGTTGGATAACGAAACGCAAATAAAATCTAAAATCATCAATAGTGGCTGTGAATTATTAAGCAGCGGACTTGTGGTTGGTACTTGGGGGAATCTTAGTGCTAGGATTCCCAATACTCCCTTTATTGCAGTCACTCCTTCAGGGCGAAACTATAGAACTTTAGCAGTCGATGATATTGTTTTAGTTGATATCGATGCAAACATTATAAAAGGGATGCTGAAGCCTACCTCTGAATTAGCATTACATTTAGCTATATACAAAAAAAGACAGGATGTTAAGGCAATCATTCATACCCACAGTGTCTTTGCAAGTGCTTGTGCAGTGGCAAGACACCCTATTCCTCCAATTGTGGAAGATGTTGTCCAACTTGTTGGGGGAAGTATTGATGTTGCAGAATATGCTTTAAATGGCTCTGCTGAGCTGGCAGAGAATGCAGTAAAGGCTTTAGGGCTTAAGCATGCAGTGTTGCTCGCTAACCACGGATTGGTTTGTTGTGGCTGTAATATTGAAGAAGCACTGTTAGCCTGTGAATTAGTAGAAAAGGCTGCTCAAATATTCATTTATGCCAATCAGATCTCGGGTGCAAAAGCTTTGAGTAAGAACGATGTCGCAGTGATGCATGAATTTTATCTCGAGGATTATCGTAAACGCCAAGGGGGACAGGCTAATGACTAAGATTTTACTAAAGAGTGTCGAGTATTTATCGAGCGAAGGACTTGTTAAGAAAGCTGATATTGCTATTGAGGGGTCTCAAATTCTCCAGATCGGCAGCATAAAGCCGGAATGGCAGCCTGATAAGATTATTGATTGTACGAATAAACTAGCCATACCAGGCTTAGTTAATACTCATACCCATGCTGCTATGACGCTTTTTCGGAGTTATGCAGACGATATGCAACTGATGGATTGGTTGCAGACAAAAATTTGGCCAGCTGAAGCTAACTTGACCGCAGATGACGTATACTGGGGTACGCAATTGGCTATTGCTGAGATGATTAAATCGGGTACAACCACCTTTGCTGATATGTATTTTTTTATGCCTGAAGTTGCAAAAGCGGTTGAAGATACCGGGATTCGCGCAGTATTATCCAGAGGTATGGCAGGTGTTGCTCCTACCGCACAACAAGCTTTGCAGGAAAGTGAAGAGTTCTATCAGCAGTTTAATCATTCTGCAGAAGGACGCATTACTGTTATGCTGGGCCCGCATGCTCCCTATACATGTCCGCCAGATTACTTAAATAAGGTGGTCTCCTTAGCCCAAAAACTGGGGTCTGAAATTCATATTCATTTATCTGAAACTATTGGTGAAGTGGAAGAATGCAAGGCTAAATATGGTAAAAGTCCAATTGCTCTAATGGATGAGCTTGGCATCCTTGACTGTGGTGTACTTGCTGCACATTGCGTGCATGTTAGTGAAGCAGATATTAACATCATGAAAAATAAGAATGTACGTGTTGCTCACAATCCTGGCAGCAATATGAAACTGGCCAGCGGGATCGCTCCTGTTTCTCAAATGCTCAAAGCTGGATTATGTGTTGGTTTGGGTACTGACGGTGCCGCTAGCAATAATAACTTAGATATGTTAGAAGAAATCCGCCTGGCAGCTTTATTACATAAGGTAAACAGCAATGATCCGTTAGCTATCCCTGCTAAAACTGCAGTTGCATTAGCTACCGAGCATGGTGCTAAAGCAGTTGGTTTAGGGAATGTAGTTGGACAACTTGCTGAAGGGTTTAAAGCCGATATTGCTTTATTTGATATGAATAAGCTTCATTGGTATCCACGACATGACCGATTATCATTATTAACTTATTCAGCAGCAGCTAGTGATGTTGATACTGTCATAATAAATGGTAAAATTGTTCTTGAAAATAAACAACTTAAGACAATTGATGAAGAGCGATTGATTGAAGAGGTAAATCGTCGGGGATTGCGATTAGTTCAAGCATAACAACAATTCTAGTTTAACTTATACACGAAAACAAGGAAACTTGGCATGCAATCTCGAATGTTTAATCATATTTGATGTAAATAGGAGTGATAGTATGCTTGAACAAGCCTTACGTATGCAGGGCTTAACTTCGGCTATTTTTTCTCAAGTCGATGAGATGCGCAGGGCAGAGTTGGCTAAGGGTAAAGATGTTATCACACTCAGTATTGGCAGCCCGGATCTGGCTCCTGCCCCCCATATTATCCAAGCTCTAAATAGCGCGGCAGCTGATTTAGGTAGTTATGGATATACTTTATCAAAAGGCCTTTCCGAATTCTCAGAAGCTGTTGCCAGCTGGTATGGGAAAAAATTTGGGGTTCTCTTGGATCCGGAAAAAGAAATTCATTCATTAATTGGTTCTCAGGAAGGTTTAGCGCACATTAGTCTTTGTTTGGTTAATCCTAATGATGTTGTGCTAATACCGGATCCTGGATATCCCATATACAGTGCCGGACCTTTGATGGCCGGAGCGGAGCTGTATCATATGCCGCTAACTTCGGAAAATGAATTTTTGCCTGATTTAGAAGCCATTCCGGAAGCTATTTTAAGGCGAACTAAGATCATGATACTCAACTACCCTAATAATCCCCTCGCAGTGGTGGCACCACGTGAGTTTTTTATTAAGGTCGTCGAATATGCTAAACGCTATTCCTTTATCGTATGCCATGATTTTGCTTACAGCGATTTAGTTTTTGACGGTTATCAACCAGATAGCTTCTTATCCATTCCAGGAGCAAAAGATATTGCCGTTGAGTTTAACTCTTTATCAAAGACTTATAATATGGCCGGCTGCCGTGTCGGCTATATCGTTGGGAATTCAAAAGTAATTGAGTTGCTGGGGCGTCTAAAATCAAATTTTGATTATGGTATTTTTAATCCAATCCAAAAGGCTGCTATTGCAGCTCTAACAGGACCACAACAATGTGTTGCAGATACTGCAATTACCTACCAGCGTCGACGTGACATTATCGTCGATGGATTGAACTCTTTTGGCTGGCATGTCAAGAAACCTAAGGCGAGTATGTATGTTTGGGCACCCGTACCGACGAAGCAATCCTCGGTCGAATTTGCTGCAGATTTATTACGTCACACCGGGGTCGCCGTAATACCGGGAGTAGCTTTTGGTCATTTTGGCGAAGGTTTTGTTAGATTTGCGCTTGTACAACCTGAGCAAAGATTAGAAGAAGCAGTAGTAAGAATGCGACAATGGTTAGGCTAATAGAGGAGGGATAATCTTGCAAGCCCTAAACTTTTATTCATCTAACTACCATGTTCAACTGGTTTGCCGCCGTAAAACATGTACAATCAGGCGCGGGGATAAAACTGGTAAATATCGGGAAGGCGATATTGTTTGGGTAACAGTTGGTAAACGATTTGCCCAAAAGAAAAAAGTATATACTGCTATGATTGATAGAGTTTTAGTTAAACCCATCTCCGCTTTAACTAAAGAAGATTTACATGGAGAAAACCCAGATATTACTAGCATCGATGATATTATAGAATTTTTAGAATCTATTTATGATAGAACTCTGGCATTGAGTGATATTGTAACGGTTGTCTATTTTTCAGAGATCATCGAATAGTTAGTAAAAATATTTACCCGGTACAAAACGCACCAGGGTACGAATTTATTTTAGAGGAGTGTTCTTTTATGTCAGCAAAACAAATTCCTGCCGGTATATCGGCTCGTCACGTGCATGTATCGCGTGAACATCTTAATATTCTTTTTGGGGAAGGCTATCAGCTTACTGTTAAAAAAGAGCTATCGCAGCCTGGCCAATATGCTTCTAATGAACAGGTTGATATTATTACTGAAAAAGGATCATTTAAAGGCGTTCGTATATTAGGGCCTGAGAGAAAGAATACTCAAATTGAAGTTTCTTTATCTGATGCAATGAAACTTGGGCTTAAACCGCCAGTTCGTGATTCTGGTGACGTGAAAAATTCACCCGGAGTTACTCTAGTTGGTCCAAAAGGAACGGTCGAACTCGCTGAAGGTGTTATTGTTGCGATGCGCCATATTCATATGACACCTGCTGATGCAGCTGAATTTGGTGTTAGTGATAAAGAAATTGTTCAAGTTCGCTGTGGTGGTGAACGCGGATTATTATTTGATAACGTTTTAATTCGTGTTAATGAAGCATTTGCCCTTGAAATGCATCTTGATACTGATGAGGGTAATGCTGCAATGTGTAAAACCAGTGATACTGTAGAATTGATTAAAAAATAAGCTATAAAAAGTCCCTTGCCGCAATTGTTGCCGCAAGGGATTTTTTTATAGTTTATTTTCCCTGGGAAATTTTGAAATAGTTATGAATACTGTATGTTTTCGAAAAAAAATGTGAAATTGTTTAATTTTAGCATACAATTATAGTGTAAGATGGTGCAAGTCATTCGTGTAGCTTCGGGGAGGGGAACATGATGCCGAGACCCGTATTTAGAGCGGAGCGGTGTAAGGGGTGTGGGCTATGTACAGCGGTATGTCCGAAAAAGATAGTAATCTTATCCGAACAGTTTAACAGTAAAGGTTATCAGTTAGCTTGCTGCTCTGATGAATCTAAGTGTATAGGCTGTATGCTCTGTGCGAAATCTTGTCCGGATGTTGTAATTGAAATTTACAAATAAGGAGTGTGAGCATCGTGCAGGAAAAAGTTCTTATGAAAGGCAATGAAGCAATTGGTGAGGCAGCAATTGCTTCAGGCTGTAGATATTATTTCGGCTATCCCATAACTCCACAAACTGAATTAGCAGAATATATGGCAAAGCGCATGGCTGAAGTTGATGGGGTGTTTATTCAGGCTGAAAGTGAAATAGCGGCTATCAATATGGTTTACGGCGCTGCAGGAGCTGGTGCGAGAACAATGACGTCATCTTCCAGTCCAGGTATAAGTCTGAAGCAAGAAGGTATTTCTTACATTGCCGGGGCTGAACTTCCGTGTGTATTAGTGAATATTGTTCGTGGCGGCCCAGGTTTGGGAAGTATTCAGCCATCACAGTCTGACTATTTTCAAGCAACCAAAGGCGGCGGACATGGAGATTATCGAAATATTGTCATTGCACCAAATTCTGTACAGGAATTGGTTGATTATACTGTTTTAGCTTTTGATCTTGCAGATCAATATCGAAATCCTGTTTTATTACTTGGCGACGGGGCGTTGGGACAGATGATGGAACCAGCCGTTCTGCCAGATAAAAGTGAGATTTTCCACGCTAAGCCGTGGGCCGCATGCGGCTTAAGAGGACGTGATAAACCTAATATTATTAATTCCTTATATCTAGACCCTGGCCAACTTGAACAGCATAATATTCGATTACAACAAAAATATCAAACAATTAGCGCTTCTGAAGTGAGGTACGAAGAATATCTTACAGGTGATGCCGATCTGATTATAGTAGCCTATGGAATCACCTCACGTATTGCGCGTTCTGCAATCGAAAAAGCGAGAGATTCAGGTTATCGGGTTGGTATGCTGCGTCCTATTACCTTATGGCCTTTTCCTACTCATGTCATCAATCAGCTAGCGTCAAGGGTGAAATCTTTCTTGACATTAGAGTTAAGTGCTGGCCAGATGGTGGAAGATGTTAGGCTGGCAGTAAATGGCCTAAAACCAGTACGTTTTTATGGTCGAATGGGTGGAATGATTCCAACTACACAGGAGATTTATGAACAAATCCTGAATAGCTTTAATCATGAGGAGGGTCTAAGTGATGAATGAGAAATTGTTTACTAGGCCTGCTTCGCTGCTTGATGTTCCTACCCATTATTGTCCCGGCTGTCATCATGGAATCATTCATCGGTTAGTAGCTGAAGTCATTGATGAACTTGGTGTTCGAAATACGGCTATTGGGATTGCTCCTGTCGGCTGTTCAGTGTTAGCTTATGATTATTTCAACTTTGACATGTTCGGAGCTGCACATGGCAGGGCGCCCGCTGTAGCTACTGGAGTAAAGCGTGTTCATCCAGATGCACTGGTATTTACCTATCAAGGTGACGGTGATCTTGCTGCCATTGGCTGCGGTGAAATTGTTCATGCTGCGGCTCGTGGTGAAAATATTAGTACTATATTTATTAATAACGCAATTTATGGCATGACTGGCGGCCAAATGGCTCCTACTACGCTGCTTTCGCAGATTACCAACACAACCCCTAGAGGACGCAAGTCAGAAAGTGCAGGCAATCCGATCCGTATGTCTGAAATGCTTGCAACACTAGATGGTGCAAATTATATTGCTCGTGTTTCTGTACATGATGCAATTCATATGGCAAACGCTAAAAAATGTATTCGCAAAGCCTTTGATATGCAGATTCAAGGCAAAGGATTCTCTATGGTAGAGATTCTAGCTACTTGTCCGACCAATTGGGGTTTGAGCCCATTACAGGCAGTAGAGTGGTTAAAGAGTAACCTGATTCCTTATTATCCTTTGGGTGTTATAAAAACCTCACAGGAGGTGGAATAATGATACAGGAAATTATCATTGCGGGATTTGGCGGGCAAGGAATTATGCTGATGGGGCAGCTCATCGCGTATGCTGGAATGTTGGAAAATAAAAATGTTTCATGGATTCCGTCTTACGGCCCTGAAATGAGAGGTGGGACGGCAAACTGTTCTGTAATTGTTTCTAATAGCATTATTGGAGCTCCTATTGTGTCTGAACCTACTGTTCTTATAGCCATGAATCTTCCTTCGCTAGAAAAATTTGCCCCTTTAATAAAATTTGGCGGATTGGCAATCGTTAATAGTTCGCTTATTGACCGGTTTCCTAACCGGAGTGATATAAGTATTATTAAGGTTAAAGCGAATGATATAGCCAATCAACTTGGGAATAGCAAAGTGGCAAATATGGTTATATTAGGCGCTTTGCTTGAAGAAACAAAAGTGGTTAGCGGTGAGTCGGTTATGAAAGCATTTACTAAACTTTTTGCCAACAAGCCTGATTTGGTTAGTATTAATCAAAATGCTATGGCTTTTGGACAATCTCACGTAAGTGCAAGTGGTATATAAATAACATGATGGACATATTTCCATATTTGCAGGATTCTTCTAAATAATAGCGAATACAATAAGGTATTGCAACTTGAGGTGGTTGATTTCAAGTGACCGATCTTCTAATATATAAATCAATGTTAAATTTAACGACTGAAACGATCCCTTCAGCGATTATCGCACTGGACTCAGCGGGAATCATTACACATGCGCATATTTCTAGACATTCTACACAGAAACTTAAATATCTGATTGGTAAAGATTTCTTTAGAATATTAAAAATAGTATTGGGCGTGCCTACGGCCAATACTATTTTTGCGTCTTATCTGAAGTCGTTTAATTCTGGCAAAAAAACAGAAGTAATGAAAGTGGAACATGTTAATCTAAGAGGGCTAAGCGAGTATTTCAACATTTACTTTTCTGCTATTCCGGAGGCAAATAGTACGATTGCTTTAATTCACAATATTACCGAGAGTATGTTGATTGAAGATGAATTTACTTGTATGGCAGAGCAATATGAAGCTGTAAATCGAGAGCTCTGTGTTTCGATGTCTAGTTTAGATCTTCATTTAATGGATATTGATCAAGCTCATAAAAAAATTGCCGCATTGTTCCGTATTACCTCGATTGTACAGAAAACAGTCAACGAGCAAGAAGTTTTAGAAGAAATACTTGAGGGAATTACGCGAGAATTTGGTTATAGTGATGTATCTATCTTACTGCTAGATGAGGTAAGTAATGAGCTGAAAGTCAGAGCGTCGTGTGGTAAGGCCAATAATTCTCTGCGAATTCCAATTGGCCAAGGTATAACCGGATATGCAGCAATGCACCGAGAATTGGTTTATGTTGATGATGTTCATGCCGATCATCGATATATTGTTACAAACGTTAATTCCTCACGTGAAGTTGCGGTCCCACTCATTGTCGATGATAAAGTGTTAGGTGTATTAAATATAGAGGTCAGTCGTGAAAGAATTATTCAACCCTATGATCTAGACTTACTAAGATCTATTTCTAGCCAAATTGCTATGACTATAGCGCATGCTAAGCATGTTGCCAATGTCGAGCTCCAAGCTATAACTGATGCAATGACAGGTTTATATAACTACCGTTACTTTCGAACGCTTTTACAACAAGAGATTAAACGAGCAGCTCGGTATAAAAGGCCATTGACGATGTTTATGATTGACATTGATTTCTTTAAACACTATAACGATAATAACGGTCATTTAATGGGAGATAAAGTACTTTATATGGCAGCAACGCTTATTAAGAGTATTTGTCGCGATACTGATTACGTATTTCGTTATGGTGGCGAAGAATTTGCTGTATTATTGCCTGAGACAACAGTAAACGAAGCTTATGAAATTGCAGAACGTGTTCGGAAAAAAATTTCCGATTACAAATTTCCTAACTGCCAAAGTCAGCCGAGGGGCTCAATTACGGTTAGTCTTGGAATTGCCGGTTATCCTAATAGTGCGCAGACTGATATTGAGCTTGTGGACTGTGCTGATGCGGCTCTATATCTGGCTAAGAAAACTCGTGATACAGCTTGTATATTTGAGAAAAAATAAAATGTATGTTAATTAATTGAGGTGTCAATCTATGACGCAGGAATTATTTGGTGATCTAAAGAGTTATTCGTTAGCTGGTACAGAGCAAGAAGTGCGATTTATTGCTAACGTTCTAAATTTACCTTTAAAGTCTTCTATTTTGGATTTATATTGTGGCTATGGCCGTCATGCTATTGAATTAGCAAAATTGGGTTATGATGTTCTTGGTGTTGATGCCACTCAATCTTTTTTAGAGATTGCTAGACAAAAAGCTGAGGAAGAACAAGTACAGATCTCATTTCAACTTACCGATATGCGTGAATTGAATTTTCATGATCGTTTTGATGCGGTAATTAATATGTTTGCTGCATATGGATATTTTACTGATGAAGAAAATCTTAAAGTGCTAGAATTAATTTCTAATTCCTTACGATCTGGTGGATTGTTCTTAATTGATTTACTGAATCGTGATTGGATGGCACACAATAATTTAAATCGTTACTGGCGTCATCCCAGCGGAGAGTATGTTTTATCTTATAAAGTTGAACTACAGCAAGGGTTAGCTACTTTGAAAAGACAATTAATTAATCAAGTTACTGGGGAGAAGAAGCAATATGAATTCGCTCTCAGGGCTTATTCGTTAGCTGAAATGATGTCAAATCTTAATCACTGTGGTCTAAAAGTCCTTGCAACGTATGGTGGCTTTGATGAACGCCCTTATGGAATGGAAACACCGCGAATGATTATCTTAGCCCAAAAAGAATAAAAAACTGTTGAAAGTCACCGCCCAGGTTGCTTTCAACAGTTTTTTATTTTTAAGTTCAGTAAAATGATTATTAATTGCATCAGGAATGCACCGCATATACTTGTCAGCTCATAGCATATTATAGAGGGCATGTGGGGTGATAAGAGTGTTAACTAGAATAAATGATAAACCCTGGGGCTTAAAAAGGCCGAAAGTCGGAGTAGCACTCAGTGGCGGGGGAATTCGTGGTCTAACTCATATCGGAGTGCTAAAATGCTTAATAGCTAACGGTATACCGATTGACTATATATCAGGTACCAGTGCTGGGGCTATTGTTGCGGCCTTATATGCCTGTGGATTTACTCCTCAACAAATGGAACTCATTGCTAAGAAGATTAAGACTTCAGAATTAGTTGATTTAAAAATGACAGTGTCAGATCTCTTTAAACACGGAATGAAATGGTTATTAAGCGGAATGTCTCGATTTTGGTCAGTCTTACCTAATGGACTCGTAAAAGGAGATAAAATTGAACGCTATCTGAGTAGTCTGTGGCAGGAGCGAACTATGCGCGAAACAATTATTCCTCTAGCTATTACAGCAGTCGATATTAATTCTGCGGATACTGTCTTTTTTACAACTCCGTTACCAGGAAATAGAGGCATTCTAAACGCACGATATTACCATAATGCTTTAATTACTGATGCGGTTAGAGCGAGTATATCAATACCTGGAGTGTTTTTTCCGAAAAAGTATCGAGGAATGACGTTAGTTGATGGAGCTGTGAAGAACAATTTACCTACAGATATTTTAGATCATATGGGTGCTGATGTCATTATTGCTGTTGATCTCGGTTATTCTGGTCAACCCAATTATGATATCCACTCAGTAGGGGAAATTCTCATCCAATGCATTGATATCATGAATCGTGAGGTTACGTTGTTAAAATCAGAGCAACATGCTGACATCATCATCCGGCCATCTATCTTTGACATCAATTTTAAAGATATTAATAATGTTTCACTATCGATTAGCCGTGGTGAACAAGCGACTAAAGAAAAGCTGAGTGAAATAAAAAAATTGGTTGGCAAGTAATAGTTACGATTATATATACATCCTCATATCATGAAGGGAGATGTAATTTTAGGCGGATTTGACTCCGTTTAAATGAACTCCGTATAGACTTATTCAGGAACTAACTATAATGCCATGTTCTTGAATGAGTAGGACTGTACTTGGGGGTATATATATATGAGCAAAAGCAAGCTGCATCCACTGTTTTATGATTTTTGTGACATGGAAAATGTTGTTGGTTTAGGTCAGGGTAATAAGTGGGTTCGAGGTGAGGACACAAAGCAGGAAGCTGTTATTATACTGGTGAGGAAGAAAATCCGCAAAAATGAACTCCGGCGTAATGCCATTGTACCACCTAAAATAGATGGTATGCTGACCGATGTCATTGAAATAGGTGATATCACCTTTCACTCTGATCGTAAAAATATATTGCGGCCGGCACAACCGGGGGTGAGCATTGGGCATTATAAAGTATCAGCTGGAACCTTCGGTGCAGTCGTACATGATCGTAATACCGGGGAAGCTTTAATTCTGTCCAATAATCATGTTCTTGCTAATTTGACCAATGGTAATGATGAGCGATCTTGTATCGGTGATGCAATTTTACAGCCTGGGGCGTTCGATAATATAGGAAAAGGCGATAATCACATAGGTTCGCTAAAGAAATTTATTCCCATCTATCATGAACTGAATCGATCCGAATGTCGAATAGCCAATTTATTTGAAGATATCCTAAATAAAATAATCAGTACCTTTAAACCACAGTATCAGGTACAGGTTCTTAGGAATAATGAAAAAATAAACTTAGTGGATTGTGCTGTTGCAGTTCCTGAAAGTGAAGCCAATATCACTCCAGAAGTTTTCGAAGTTGGTTCAATAGCCGGCATAAAAGAAGCAAATGTCGGTATGTTAGTAAAAAAAAGCGGCAGAAGTTCTGGAGTGACTCATAGTATTGTATTGGCTACCGGAGTATCTATGAAAATAGATATCAGTAAGCGAGAGTCTGCAATATTTGCTGATCAGATTCTTGCTGGGCCGATGAGTATGCCAGGGGACAGTGGCTCAATTATTTTAACCGAGGATAACTATGCATTGGGCCTTTTATTTGCAGGTTCGGAACAAGCTACAATGTTTAACCGGATTCACAATGTTCTTGATGCTCTAAATGTTTCTTTTTAATATTAACAAAAAGATGAATGAAAGGGACGATGCCCCTTATCATTCATCTTTTTGTTAATAGTTTATTAAGTCATATAAAAGAATTATTAGTAACCCGACGGCCTTCGTTATTTCGATACTTTATATTATTATTAAGTCTAGAACCGAATTTTTGCGATCCACTAGTAACAGCATATTCACTATTCGCTATAGATCGGCCAGAGCGCCCCACTTGTAAGTAATTTGAATCAGGTGTTCTACTTCTTTTATTAGTATTGTACCAGCCGCGTTCTTGCATTGCATTAAAAATAACCTGGGCGTTTTCATGCTCGTCGTGTTGCAACTCTTCAAAAGTATAACGGACGTCAGTATTTGACGACTCCATGATACCATGATCATACATATGTGACATATGTTTCTCAGTACTAAGTAAATCAAACAGCATATCACGATCAGACAATCGATTTTGGCTGCTGGTTCTTGGATAACGATTAGTAGGTTTCATTTGATCACCTCGTTTTATTTTCTGTGAATTTTTAGAATATCATTAATTAATGATAAGAAGAAGTTGTGTCTCCAAGTAATTGTTTGATTCTATTAATATGCTGGCGCTTATTTTTGGAAATGTTGAACATAATATTTTTTAAGTCGGCATCCTGGCATTGGTCTGCATATACGTTATATTTTGTAACGCAAAGATTTTCCATCTCCAAAGCATCTTCTAAAAATGATTTTTCCTTTTGAGTGAGATTGTAATTTCCCATACTATCACCTCCGTAGTTAATATGTCCTTAATTTATGTTTTTTGTCAAATTTTATACTAAGTTAAGAAAGATTGATGATAGTTATTTGCATTAAAGGATAAAACGCTCACTACTGTCGAAATATATGAGACAATGTAAGCAATAGGAGGATATATCGATCTATGGTAATAAAAAAGAAATATTATGGTGTAAAAGTCGGACGAGTTCCGGGTGTGTATCAAACTTGGGATGAATGCAAAAAGCAGGTAATTGGATATCCTGGAGCTTTATATAAAGGATTTGCCTCTCTTCAAGAGGTGCAGGAATATGTGTCAGGAGCGTTGCTTTCTGGCTCAAGTGCTACTGATGATACAGACCCGACATATCCAGGACGTTATTATGATATTTATGTAGATGGAAGCTATGTAAATAAGCAATACAGCTGGGCTTTTGTTGTTTATGATGGAACTCAAATTATTCATACCGGCAGTGGTTTAGGAAAAGATACTGAAGCCGCAGCCATTCACAATGTAGCTGGTGAGTTGGAAGCAGCTGTTCAAGCAATGCAGTGGTCTGATGAACAAGATGTTGATTACGTTATTATTCATCATGATTATATTGGAATCTCTGAATGGGCAACTGGTAAATGGAAGACAAATAATCAATTTACCAAGGCCTACGCACAGTTTGCAAGTAAATATTTACATAAAGTCAAATTTAATAAGGTTTCCGGTCATACAGGAATTGAGGGAAATGAGCTTGCCGATAAACTTGCGCGCGGCGCATTGAAAAGTAACAATGATTGTTAATGAATTTAATTAATAAATTTCACTTTTCATTACTTCCGATAATTTATAGTTATCGGAAGTTAAGGGCTTAAAACGCAATCATTTAATATGATTCAGTTACGCGAGGTGTTTTATCAGACTATGGATAATAAAGATTTTGTTTTGCGCAAAAGCAACTTTATTGAAAACAATAAAAAACTTTCTGAAAAAAGTAAAAAACGCATGCGTAAATCTAAGGCTGAAAATACACTACGGGCTTATGAAGCGGATTGGCTCGATTTTTATGATTGGTGTACTCATCTTGGATTTCAGGCATTACCGGCCGAACCAGAAACAATTGTGAATTATATTAATGATTTGGCTGATAACGCTAAAGCCAACACTGTTTCACGGCGAATTAGTGCTATCTCTGAGAATCATAAAGCTGGTGGTTATGAAGATGATAATCCCTGTCGTGGTGGGCTTGTTCGAAATGCATTAGACGCCATAAAGCGTGAGAAAGGCACTATTCAGCGTGGTAAGTCCCCTCTTCTATTCGAAGATTTACAGGATCTTTCTCCCTATTTTGATACTTCTGATATTGCTGGTATTCGAGACAAAGCGCTCATGCTAACTGGCTTTATGGGGGCGTTCCGCCGATCAGAACTTGTAAAAATTGATATTGAAGATCTTTCCTTTACTCGCGATGGAGTCATTATTTTGGTACATCATTCTAAAGGGGATCAAGAAGGTCAAGGTGAATATGTCGCTATCCCTTATAATTCTGATCCAACGGTCTGTGCTGTTGTTGCGCTAAAGCATTGGATCGATCATGCTGTTCTTAATCAAGGTGCCCTCTTTCGCCCTTTAAATAAATACAAGCAAGTACGTGATCGGCGCTTAAGTGATAAGTCTGTCGCAATAATTGTTAAAAAATATGCAGCCATGGCAGGTTTAAAGGCTGAAGATTTTGCTGGACACAGTTTAAGGCGTGGTTTTGCAACAAGTGCCGCCCAGCACGATGTTGATGAACGTACGATTATGCAGCAGACGCGTCACAAATCTGAAAAGATGGTACGTAGATATATCGAACAAGGCAATTTATTTAAAAACAATGCACTAAATAAGATGTTTTAGGATTTTGACCGACGAACGAGTGTTTGCAAGATTTACTAATTATTGCTATAATGTATTTAATCATTGTAATAATTCGCTTAGGAGCTGAGACTGTGCATAAGGACTCGTTACTTAATAATAGACAAAAGCAAATTCTTGCTTACATTAAAGACACTCTACGACTTAAAGGATATCCTCCTTCTGTGCGTGAAATTGGTGAAGCGGTTGGACTAAGTTCGAGCTCTACTGTACATAGTCATTTATCGAAACTTGAAGAATTGGGTTTTATTAGACGTGATCCGGATAAGCCTAGAGCTATAGAAATTCTAGATGAGGCACCATGGAGACAAAAAGAATTAACGGCAGTTCCGCTAGTTGGTCGCGTTACAGCTGGTCAGCCAATTTTGGCGGTAGAAAACGTTGAAGAAGTATATCCCTTTCCAACTGAATTAGTAGGTAATGCTGAAAGTATTTTTATGCTTTCTGTCCAAGGGGATAGTATGATTAATGCAGGGATTTTTGATGGTGACTATGTTATAGTTCGTGAACAGCCAACAGCATACAACAATGATATCATTGTTGCTTTGCTTAACGACGAGGAAGCTACCGTGAAACGTTTCTTTAAAGAAAAAGATCAAATACGCTTGCAGCCTGAAAATGATCAAATGGAACCGATATTTGCCAAAAATATTTCCATACTCGGTAAAGTAATTGGAGTTTTTCGCCGCATATAAACCTAAAATAAACCAACTGGCCTATTCACGGCCAGTTGGTTTATTTTAGGTTTATATGATTATTTGCCATTAGCCGGAATTTTAGTACCTACTCGAACAACTCGGTCTTCAGGTTTGTATTCATCAAAGGCAAGAAACTCACGATTTATTTCTGTATTGTTGATCATTCTGACACGGTGAGTCGTAATTTCAATTCCTTTTTGACCAATGATTTCAACAACTCTTTTACCTAAATCAAGACTTGGGTCTTGTTTAATAATTGTATTAGGCTCGATCACTTTACTATCAGTGGTTACAATTTGAATTTCTGGCGCATTAGAGTCATGCTTTCCTAATACATAAATCGTCAATTGGGATCCGTCTATTTTGGCTGTAATAAAAATGGGATTAGGTAAAGTATTCTTAAATTTAAAATCTAATAGATTATCTGCAACTGTAGCATCTCGGCCTAAAGGTACGTAGGCAGGCGGACGAAAATGTGGTGTTCTTTCCTCAACCTCTAAATCAGCAAGCAGAATTGCATTATAGAGAGTGCTGCTTACTTGACAGACACCTCCTCCCCAATCTGGAACAATTTTTCCTTCGATAAATACTGGTGCTTCCTTAAATCCATACTCTTCTATTCGAGGTCCAACTAATTTATTAAATGATATGATTTCATTGTTTTTCACTAAAAATCCTGAAAGACTTTTGGCTGCTAAATAAATATTTTGGGATCGATTCGCATTATTAGGATCGAACTCGGTAGTGAAAACAGAAATAATACTATCGATATGCTGAAGATCTTGCTGCGTAATTGTTGGTTCTTTAATTTCTACAGCTAGATTAATCGTGTCAGGTATTGTTGTGTGAATTTTATTATCACACAACAAGAGAAGCTCTGTAAAATCTACAGCAAGACCTTTTGTTTCTGGAATAATCTGAATAGATGAACCATTAATTAATATTGTTGCATTTTGTGGTTCTTTATTAATTGATTGCACAATATTTTGGATCAGATTTGTCAATTTTTCCTGATTGTAATTGACGCTAAAAGGTACGCTTACCCCACTGTTAATGGAATGATATCTTTCCTGGAGCCTTTCAATTAACGCCCCGGAACGTCCAACTTCATATGCCTGTAGAGCAGTTCTAGACGGATCAAGTACAAGATCAATTTCTTCCGGCCAGATAGTCCAGGATATACCGTTGTATTTAATTGTGAGAACAGGCTTGTCTTTTAATTTAGTTTGGTAGGTCGTGGTTACTTTTTCTTTCGCTTCATCAACCGATAATCCACCAGCAGATAAACCACCAATAAAAACACCTTGGTATATTTTATCGGTAACCATAAACGCAAAGTTAGCACTAATAATTCCAATGCAACTGAATAATATAATTATAATAGAAAAAGCTATTAAGTTAGTTGTACGTTTTGGTATTACGGTTTTCACGGCAGGCATCCTCTCTTAACTAATAAAAATGAGACCAATTATGGAACTAAACAATTATTAGCTTATGGAGCAATATATACGTAAGTCCCCGCCTAAAGCGGGGACTATTAATCATTGTATATTCATTGATAGTTCTACAAATTTGCCAGCTAATTTAGCTTTTTGTAGTACTTCTTCAGTAATTTCTGCTCCTTGATCTACAATAACAACTCCATTCTCAGTTTCAATGCGACGGCTGGCTTTTTTTCCCAGCAAATATTTGCGATGTCTATCATCAAACTTTTTTGAGGATTCTTCATTAGCTTCAGGCTTTTCATTCGCTGTTGGCTGAGCTACTGGAACTGGAGTCGGTTCTTGTGGTACAGCGGGTGGCGCTGCTGGTGTTACTGGTATTACCGGTTGAGCAGGAATTTCTACTTTAGGCTCAGAAGCCTTTGGAAGTTTGATATCGATTTTCTCACCATTGTCAGCAATAATAGTAACATCTTTACCATAAGTAAAGACGCTTGAAGCAGGTATTTCAATGGTTGCACCAGTTGCATCCTCTAACTCGCAGAGAGAAATCAGTCCCGCATCATCAATGATAATTTCAGTAATCTTTCCTTGGATTCTACCGGATTTTGTTATTACTTTTGTACCAATTACTTTAATATTAGTGTCCAAAAGTTTCTCCAAGTCACTGGCTTCTGCAATCGGCAGTATATCGGAACTACTATTGATGGTTATCGCATATTCACCTATTGCAGTAACTGCTGAGAATGGAAGTAATTTGGGACCCTTATACCATTTTTCATCTTCAACAACTAAAGCTGCTACAACTCCTTGATCAGGGTTGATTACTAAGAATCTGCTGTTTCCAAGTTCTCTACCTTCACTTAAACTAATGATCGGTAGACCGAGAATTTCTACGCTTTTTTTCATTATTTATCCTCCTAATTAGTCATTTCGTAGCTAAACGCCAATCTAGAAACTCGTTATCGATTTCTTCACGAATTGATAGTGGGATTTGCTCAAATGGTATAAGTCCAATGCCATGGCTAAGTAATATATTCTTTAGTATTCGAAAGTAAGCAATTGTATTTACAAACTCTTGTCGCAATTGATTGTCTTTTTGAACAACGGTTAGGCTATGTCCGTGGGCATAAATACGAATTGCCTCATCATACGCACCTTTGTTTTTTAAGATGTTGCTAATTTCTATTATGATAAAAGGCGCATAATCATTATCTGAATATAGCTCTAAGGCACGTCGCAGTGTATTCAGTGCTTGAGTAAAATTCTGCTGCTCTTTTTGCATATAGGCACAATCCAATAAACTATCGAGTGATTCAAAAGGAGTATCATAAGTTGCAATATCTTGAGGTTGGATATTTACTGATATAATTCGGTCATCAGCTTGTTTCAATTGCATTATATTTTCCTTTGTAACAGATTGACTTGTATTAATCGCGGCTTTCTCTATGGTATTATCAGCTTGTTCTATAGTATCAGCTTGTTCTATAGTATCAGCTTGTTCTATAGTATCAGCTTGTTCTATAGTATCAGCTTGTTCTATAGTATCAGCTTGTTCTATAGTATCAGCTTGTTCTATAGTATCAGCTTGTTCTATAGTATCAGCTTGTTCTATAGTATCAGCTTGTTCTATAGTATCAGCTTGTTCTATAGTATCAGCTTGTTCTATAAGACTATAGTTTTCTGCGGTTTCAAGACCTATAACCAGTGAATTTGCTAATATTTCTGGTGGCTTTATTTGGTTGGATTTATTAAATGATTGCAATTCATTAAAACGTGATATGAAATAAGCAAAAAGAAAAGATGAAGCAAATAAAAAAAACACAGTCATATTTAAGCCAGAATAGTTAGCAAATAATAACGGTAAGGCAACGCTGATCACTATAGCACAAATCGCACACAAAATAAGTGGCTTATAATGTAAACTTAGCCCTAATACATTGGCAAGTTTGTATAGAATAAACGTGCTTCCCGATATAGTTAAAAAACAAATAACAAAATATTCCACTTGCACCACCATTACTTTATTTTATAACACCTTCACTATTCGACACTATTTAATGTTTTCCTTGTTGATTTGGCAAATATCACTATTTTTCTTAATTTTTCTTATTAGATACTTCAATTTCCTGAGCGGCACCCATAATTGCAATGACAGAGTGTTCAAAAGTAAGTCCACCTTGGAGATAAACTGAATAAGGATGCCGTAATGGACCATCTGCGCTTAATTCGATTGACGAACCTTGTACAAATGTTCCTCCTGCCATGATAACTGGATCGCTATAGCCTGGCATATAGCTAGGCTCTGGACGTACGTGAGCGTCCACGGGGGAATATTTTTGCAATCCTTGGCAGAATGCAATCATTTTTTCAGCGGTTCCTAATTCGATTGCTTGAATAATATCACTACGTTTATCTTGAACGGCGGGAAGTGTATTGTAGCCAAGCAAAGAAAAAAAAGCTGCCGAGAATATAGCTCCCTTGAGAGCTTGAGCTGTAATGTGAGGTGCCATGAATAATCCTTGATATAATAAGCGATTATCAACAAGTGAGGCTCCTACCTCACTTCCTATACCTGGAGCTGTTAATCGGTAAGCTGCCAGGTCTACCAGTGGCGCTTTACCAGCAATATATCCGCCTGTAGGAGCAATACCTCCACCTGGGTTTTTTATCAAAGAGCCAGCTATAATATCAGCACCAGCAGCAGTTGGTTCTTGGATATCGACAAACTCACCATAACAATTATCAACAAAGCAGATGCAGTCAGGTTTAATCTGCTTTATTTCGGAGCAAGCTTTACTAATTTCAGCAATTGTGAGTGGTGAGCGCATGCTATAGCCACGTGAACGCTGAATCAAAACCATTTTTGTGGTCGGCTTTATTGCTGTTTTTATGCTAGTCCAATCGATAGTATTATTAAGCATTGGCAATTCCGAATAAGTGATCCCGAATTCTTTTAGCGATCCAATGGATTCGTGAGCATACCCTATTACTGACTGCATCGTGTCATAGGGGGCACCTGTGATAGACAGCAATTCGTCGCCAGGTCTTAGAATCCCAAAAAGTACGGTAGCAAGGGCATGTGTGCCAGAAACAAATTGTGTGCGAACAAGCGCTTTTTCTGTACCACATATATCTGCCCAGACAGCTTCAAGCTTTTCTCTGCCAGCATCGTTATAAGCATAGCCCGAAGTAGTGCGGAAATGATAATCAGACACCTGGTGCTTACGGAAGCACTCCAAAACTTTAAGTGTATTTCTTTCAGAAATCTCGTCGATTTCTTGAAACATTTCACGAGCTTTTTGCAATGCCTTATCACGTGTCTCAAGAATCGTTTCAGAGAACGGGTACATTAATCTTCAACTCCTGTTAGATAATCAAGGTAATGCTTTTTCATGTCTGTAGGTATTGATACTTTTAAATATGTACCATCATCACGGTAATCTTTATAATTGATAGTGGCTATATTGTACAGACGTGACAAAGCGCCGCTGTCATTATATGGGATAAGCAATTCCATGTCAACGGTTTGCTGCTCTAAATGGCCTTCAATCATTTGTAATAGCTTGTCAATTCCAGTACCTTCAATAGCCGAAATGGCAATACTATTTTGATCACGTAACAAACGAGGTAATTGGCTGTTATCTAATTTGTCATATTTGTTATAAACTAAAAGCGTAGGCTTTGTATCTGTTTTCAACTCACGTAAAACATTAAAAACTGCATCCATTTGCTGTTGGTAGTTTGGATGGCTTGCATCGACCACATGAAGCAGTACATCTGAATGCACGACTTCTTCTAATGTCGCGCGGAAGGCAGAAATTAGCTGATGGGGTAATTTCTGAATAAAACCAACAGTATCTGTTAGTAATATTTCAAGACCATTAGGCAGTGTTGTGCGCCGAGTGGTAGGATCTAGCGTAGCGAATAATTTATCTTCTGCAAGTACATCGGCAGCAGTCAGCTTGTTCAATAAAGTTGATTTACCAGCGTTTGTGTAACCCACTAATGCAATGGTCGGAATTTTGGCAGCGACTCTGTTTTCGCGATGAAGCTGTCGATGTTTTTTGATGTTGTCAATTTGATCATCAATATCACTGATTCTTGCCCGAATACGTCTTTTATCAACTTCGAGCTTGGTTTCACCAGGACCGCGTGTGCCTATGCCTCCACCTAAGCGTGATAAAATTAATCCCTGGCCTCCTATACGCGGTAAGTTGTAGCGAAGTTGAGCAAGTTCGACTTGAAGCTTACCTTCATGAGACTTTGCTCTTTGAGCAAAGATATCTAAGATCAGTGAAGTTCGGTCAATAATCTTCACACCAAGCGTTTGTTCTAAGTTACGCTGTTGAGAAGGTGAAAGCTCATCATCAAAAATAATCACGTTTGCTTGGTGTTCTTGTCTAAGCAGTGATATTTCTTGAACTTTGCCTTTCCCTATGAATAATGCTGCGTCAGGGCGATCTTTCTTTTGCCATATTCTAGCCACCACTTCAGCTCCAGCAGTTTCGGCTAACTGGCCTAATTCATCAAGTGAATCAGTAATATCCCACTTTCCAGCTTGTTCTAAGCCAACTAAAATAGCTCGCTCTGTTTCTTCTAAACTTTTTGACTTACTCGAGTTTTCCAACAATCGATCAATCTGGCTTGTTAAATAGCTAAAATCTAAATTGATAAACTCTATGAGTGTTAATGGGCCTACTGTTTGTGTTAAAAGTGATTGGTTTTCAATTGCAATATCACTAATAAAACCAAAGCTGACTTGAGGTTCATCGGTCGATGTAGTGCTTATTGCAGCCATAAGATCAAATCGCATGGTTCTTAGGGCGGAGAGATCGACACTGCTTAAACGGCTATCTCCGCCTGGATGTGTATGGATGCACCGAATTCCACTGAGACGGTTCTCTGACCTCCGGCTATCAAGTGAAGGTAAGTTTACCGTCCTGATGTCGCCTATAGCTACATGAGTAACCTTGCCACGCCGATTAAGATAAACTGCAATTTCACGATTTATTATTAAACTGAATTCTAACATAGCAGTAGCTAGCTCTTCACTGAATACTTGTCCTATTGGAAGGCTAAAGTCATAGAGTTTTTCAATCTTCTCAAGTAAACTTTTTCGGATGCCACTAACTTCCCCATAAATCATCACTTGCGATCACTCCTTTTTATCATTATTTGGTGATTGGGCTATAGGATTCCTTTAGTTATGATAATTTAATTAAAAATAGAGGCTTTTTTAGCCTCATTAGTTAGCATTTTTAGTTCACAATCAATCCTACTTGACTTACTATTGCAATTACGATTAGTACATATAAAATAGACGATAAGAAGCGAACTGCAAGATTAGAAGAATTTAAGCCGGGCAAGTAGTTCTTATATAGACTTGGTTTAATGCAAAGTATACCAAAAAAAATAATAACGGCTAGAATAGTAAAAGTCAATTTATAATTTAAATACCAAGTCATTAGTAGACTGCCAAACAAAACTACACCTATTAAAATCGAGGCTCCTTTTTTATAAAGCAACTGAAATGATTTCTGTTTGCGCTCTATTCTGGAATTTTCCACCACTATTCCCCCTCTAGCCTATTATGACTAGAGATTTCTTTGTTTATACATGCTGATGTGGCACAGAGCACGCAGTAGCCATGCTCCAAAGATTGCTGCCGAAGTAGTAATGACATTTCAGCGTTACCCTCTGTTCGCCCAATTAATAAGCCTGTATGTTTACCATACACATAACCTATTAGTAGGCCAATAACTAAGCATAAGCCCGAGATAATCATCTTGTTGCCTCCTTGTAAAACAATCCAAGATAAAACAAGATTGTTCCACAGAGAACGGGTGCAAAGATTCTTTCATTTAGCCATGCGGCAGAAAGTATTGCTAAACCAGCAATTAAAAGACTTTCTATTATTCCAAACTTGTGAGCAAAATTGCGGTGACCAGCCATTGTGTCTATCTTATAATCAATGCAGTCGTCAATTAGTTGAACGGCAATTATAAATAGTAAGGAAAACAGCATATGTTCCCATTTGAATATGATAATTCCAATGATTAAAATGAGCAGTGATTCTTGCCATCCCGATAATTTACTAGGGAATACTTGTTTTAAATCGTTAAACATGCCAATGATATAGCTGCTGAGAAATAAGGGCATGCTGATTAACGGGTTAAGCCCGGAAGCGATAATCAGCATTAACATTGCATAAAACATGGTTCCATTCTCTAAAAAATGGGCCCAATTCTTACGTCCAGTGAGAGTATCGAGATCGCGATCAAGGTAATCGTCCGCAAGCTTTATAGCAATTGCACAAAAGAAAACTGATAAAGTTGTAGCCGAAAATTCAAATATTGCGGGCAACATAAGCTTTCACCTCTTTAAAACCTTGATTTTGCAGAGCTGATATGGGAATAATATTTGCTTGTGGAAATGCTGTTGTAAGACGCGATACGTTATTTCTTGCTGATTGTATGTCAAATTTGTTGGCCAGTAGTAAGTAATTATGGCGAGAAACTCCGTAACAATATAGATCCCGGTCAATATTGTTAACGTTATTCATATATTCGTCTGTAATTATAGATAAATCAACAATATGTAAGATGAAATCAGCACTTCTCATAAAACCAATGGTCTGAGCCATGCCCTTTCTTATCGTTTCTTCATGATTAATTTGGGGTGTAAGTCCGCATGTATCGGTGAGTTTAAAATTAATTGCCGTTTTACCTACAGCAATCTTTAAAATCACCGATTGAAGTGAGCGTGTCTTATGCATGCTAGCACTACATAATTCACGTCTTGCCTCCTCTACCGTCAAGTGACGGCATGTGATAAGTCCATCATAAGTGCGAAATGTAATATCAACATTTTTAGTGCCAACAAATCCGGCGAAATTCAGCGTAAACATAGTTTTACCGGAGTTGGGCAAACCCACGACAATAAATTCTCTCATGCTGTCACCTCCGTTAAGTCGCCTGGTTCGATTAAAATCAAATCTTGCCTGGTGGTACTTGATTTAGCGATTAATCGGACTGCTTGACGGCGAATTGCTTTTTCAATAATATTACGGACAGTTCGAGCATTGCCAAAGTTTTCATCCCTGGTGCTTTGGTGCTTTGATATCATTCTTAATAAGGAATTGCGTGCTTCTGCTGACAATGTATACTGTCGCATTGCGCACATCTGTTCAGCAATTTGTAATAATTCGCATTGGTTATAATCTGGAAAGTCAATATGGATAGGGAATCTGGAGCGCAAACCAGGATTAGTTTGCAAAAAGTTTTCCATTTCTTTTTGGTATCCAGCCAATATTAGAATAAGATCGTTTTTATGATCTTCCATAGCTTTTACCGAACCTAGGAAGCAAACTATTACAATAGAGCATGATTCCGCACGCTATTGTAGCTTAAGATTATCAAATTATTTCCTGGAAATAAATACCATATATTTAAGTTTATTCCTAATATTATATAAATTACTGCCAATATAAGAATATGGGAGTTCCTCGGGGGGGACAATCGTTTAATAAAAATACAACACATTGACAAAAGAAGAACTGGCTTTTTGTTCTAAAGGAAAAGCCAGTTCAGGGACAAGTTCAAGATAATTTCTCTGGTTTTGCTGCATAATAACTGTGCTGATTAAATTCTTGCAGGAGGCCGTATATGGGATTAACTGTGACGGGTATGCCGTCTGAGACCGAAATCCAAAAATTGCTCACTTCCGCGCGCATTGAAGAGTGGCTGCAGCATGACCTGTTCCATTTAAGGTGGTGGCTCCTGTTAGGTCTGTCCATTTTTGCGATTGCGGCCTGGTGGCAGCTTCTTGACAAGCGGCGTCTTCCTGAAATTATATTGTATGCGGTAATGATGATGATCGTCATGATGGGTCTGGACGAATGCGGCGAGGAATTGACCTTGTGGGATTATCCCTTGAACCTATTGCCGATATTTCCAGTCATAACGGCCATAAACTTATGGATTTTACCTATGGTCTTTTCGCTTGTTCATCAAAACTTCGGCACTTGGAAGAGTTTCGCCTTAACTGCCGTACCAGTGGCCGCCCTCATTTCCTTTGTCTGTGAGCCTGCCCTGGCTTGGTGTGGTTATTATCAGCTGATTGAATGGCAATATTACTATAGCTTTCTGGTATACCTGGCTGTATCCTTTTTAATCAGATCGCTGGTTGTCCAGATCTTAGGCATTGGTAAAAGCGCAAAGAAGCATCCCTGATAAGGAGGCGTGGATATTGACGGATTCAGGAATCTCAGCCGCAGTAGAGCTGCAGAAACTGTTGACCAATATGCGGATTGAACAGTGGCTGCAGGATGATATTTTTCATTTTCGGTGGTGGTTTTCGCTAGGCATATTTGCCTTTTCTGCTTTTCTGGGGTACAAATTGATTGATAGGTCACGGTTTCCTGAGATGATGCTTTATGCGGGACTAACAACGATCATTACCCTAGTTCTTGATGAAATTGGCGAAGAATTCACTTTGTGGGACTATCCCATTGATATAATGCCGGTATTTCCGCCTTTGACCGCAGTCGATCTAGCAAGTTTGCCAATCATTTACACACTTATTTATCAATATTTTGGGACCTGGAAAAGTTTCTTACGGGCCACTGTGGTAATGGCAACTCTATTCTGTTTCGTCTTCGAGCCAATTCTGGTATGGGGCGGCTTCTATCAAACACTTAAGTGGAAGTATTATTACGGGTTTCCGATTTATATCATTCTGGCAGTATTCATCAGGTGGATGGTGAATACGGTTTATACTATCACCGAGAGAGCAGAAGAAAAAAATGACCCCTTTTAAATTTCCGATGAACTTACCCGTATTCCCTCAATTCTGTAGCGTCCCTATGTTCACCTTGCAGCCGACTGCCATAAGCTTTGTCTTGTCGATCTCCTGAAATCAAGTGTGATCCAACTTCACCTCAACCGGCTATTTATGTAGTCTTTGTGCGATACACTTAGCTCTCATTAATAATGCAGGATATTGCCAACTTGAACTAGTATCATCAACAAATTAAACACTTTCCTATATATTCCTCTAGTCAGGATGAAAAGATCATTGTATGCTATTCCCTCATAAAAAAAACTAACATTCCAATCTATAACTCTGTAATAGCCTTAAATACTAGCGTAATTAAAAGCCACTATCAGTCGATAGTGGCTTTTAAAACAATTCCCTTTTCACCTTATTATCTCAAAGAATCTATCTAGAACAGTGAAACTCCTTTAAACTCTTCATCTAACTGCTTTGCTAACTTGTAAAATGTATTTCGTTTCAAGTTTGAACGTCGCATAGCCTCTACGGCTGTTATTTTTCCTTTTTTCCAGGTCAAGTAAGCCTTACGGAGATCATCAGTTATTTTGGCTTTTGGTCTTCCGGAAGGTCTCTTTTCAATTAAGGAAATATTCTTATTTTCACGTTGAAAGTTTCTAGATGTTTTTCGATCAAAGTTTGCAAGCTCAGAGAATGCTGCTAACCGTGCTTTTCCTTCAACCGTAGCTGAATCTAGTCTCTCATGTAAGATAACTAGATTCAGCTCACTTCTATTTATTTGCTCAATTGTTCTCAGAAAATCGAATAAGCTGTTTGCGATTACACTGAAACTTTCGATAAAAAGTGTATCGCCAGTTTTTGTGCTTTTCAACAACCTATTTAACTCTGGCCGGTCTGAATCTTGTCTCGTTTTTTCCACGAATGTTTTATCAATCTTATAGAGATTTTGAATCAATGTATATTCGTCCCACAATCCCTCTGAAATTGGTTCTTTTATGTAAAAGAGATTCAAATGCAATCACCCGTTCTTATAACTTATCTATCCTCACCATAAATATTATACATAGTTATTTGTAAAAAACTATCTGCTTTTGTAAATATATCCTTAAAATTTATGGTCACATTCACAAACATACATTTGGAGTGTTTTTTTAGCGCGAATGGATTTACAAACACTTTGCTTTACTAGTGCCTTAGAGCGAATTAGGCAATCGCATCAATTTTCTCTATGCATGAACACTATGTGATGGGATTTTTAACGCTTACTGTTTTGGGCTGAAAAAAGGCTGCCTATTCATTCTATTTTTTATGTTTTGAGTAAATTGGTGATCTGTTTGTTTATTCTGTAGTGCCGCAATGAGATCATCTTTGCATAATAGAGAAGAGCTCGAGCAGTGTTAATCAAATAACTAACTGGCCTCATAAGGGAAATCAAACTTCTGTTTACTATATTACTTGTTTCCGGTGTAACCCTCATATAAAGTGATATAATAGTTGCCGTTCTAACTACTTCATGTAAATCTTTCATTTCCACTTGAAGACCATATGCATAATTCGTTCAGCTTCAATAAATGGATCAAAAGCAATCTAATGATGCTGAAAGCAATATTAAGCAGCAAATGATTCAGCAGGCAAAAACGAAAATATTATTGGTAGACCAAACCGAATTTGACAAAATTACTTTTATAAAGACATTAGATTGATAGATATTGTTACTATCAAAAACCAGATATAGATTGGATTAACTTTTTCAGGAAATATAATGTCAAATTAATATCTTGATAACATTCTCTAAATTAATCGTTTTGGATAAAATAGAGACGGCTTACTATCCAAACCGGACAATAAGTCATCCTCATAATCTGCCAAGCTTATGTAATTGTATAGCCATTGCAATTGCCAGCTTGCGCTGATAGTCCTCGAAACTAAAGTTCAAAATTTTCGCGATGGTTTTCTGGCGACATATGATCGTTTTGTGATGAAGATATTGTTTTTCAGCGACTTCTCTCACGCTCGCACCCTTTAAGAGCTCTTCAAGCGTAGTCAAGTAGTTGGTATTCTTGGTAATATCATAATAAATGAGAGGACCGATTTGCCGCGTAACGTAATCCTGCGTTGCCCCAACTGTCAAGAGCCCGGGTACCAACTGAAAAATCCCGGCATCCTTATAATGAATCGTCGCTGTGCTGTTATTGCAGCGTGCAGCAAGGGCCGCCGCCAAAGCTTGCTGACAACCCGTCTTAAGGCCATCAAGGCCGCTGTTTACTTCGCTAATACCAATACTGGCAGCAATTCCGACATCAACCGTAACCAGTTTGGCACCGATACGGCTAGCTAATTCCTCCTGACCCAAGAAGGTAGCCGCAGCAATTATTGCAATTCCTTCACAGCAATTCCAGGCTAAGCAACCTGGCACCTCACTTAATAGGGAGATTGTTTCATCCTTAAGTCTCTGCACATCGCTCGCATCAGCGTCGGTTAAAATAAAACTATCACTTAAAATTTTTATCGTAAAGCTTGGCTGCATCAGGTCAAAGCCAATTTTACCTGACAAGTATGGAATACTAGCACTATTAGCCACGCCCGTAATAATGTCACTCATTAAGTCGCTAATTTGTCTTAGCTCATAAGTTCTCTGCAATATCCGTTCAGTACGGCGCTGTTCGGTAATATCGGTTACAGTCACTGCGACGGTTCGTTTATCACCAACGCGGTAGCTAAGCGGCACCATACGGCCGTGTACGTAACGCTTGTTGGGTCCGATGAAAAACTCATGGCTATTCATTTGTGGCTTGCCAGTGAGTAACTTTAAAATTCATCCAAGCTATAGCCATAGAAATCGACAGCTGATTGATTGGCATCAACAATAGCCCCTGTATCAGGATCAATGATCAATGATACTGCCGGGCTGGCTCGAAACAGCTGGTGGTAACTATTTGCTGTCTGTATTTTAAAGCGTGGGGCATTATTAAGCAGCTTGCAGCTATTCGTACGATCTGCTATCATATTTTCTTCTCTCCAACTATTAGAATAATTGCAATAATTTTCAAGCATGTATTGATATTAACTCGACAGCTGAGCTGTAAGTCAAAATTACTTACCCACAACTAAGTTGAATGCATCTAATTGATTCAGATAAATATATCTTCGTTAACTCTTAGTGAAGTAAGCATCATGCGTTCAAGTTCATCTGCTTATTTTTTAGTCCGAAGGTAAGCGTCATAAAACATGCTAAGAACCTTTCAAAGGAATTCTTCTTATTATGACAAAACCCTCCTAAAATCTAACAATTTTTTATTTATAATAAGCTACGCTAGTCTGGCATCATATCTTTCAAGCAGCTATACAATCGCCGCACGTGCGTGAACTGCAGGATATGCGATAAATCACAGTTCATATCAGACGGCGGTTCTAAATTCCTGTATTTCCTTTACCTCCTGGGCTGGAAAGCGTAATAACTATATGATGCAAAAAAACGTGTTACATCTAATCGCAAAACTACCCTCAGGTAGAAAATTCTATCTGAGGGTAGCAAAACCATTTTCTTAAATCATTAAATTGACATTAATTTCTAGATTTTTTCAGAAATCTAGATTTTATTATATAAAAATAGAGCAGACCTGCGAGGCTGCTCCTATTTTTATTATTATAACAAGAATTGCTACACCATTATTTGCTATGATCCATAGATTTAAGTAGTGGAACTAACTGATCTAACTTCGTTTGACTAAAATGGGTGCAAGCACCTAGTTCATTCAATTGATTCAAAGAATTAGTAATAATAGCTACTGTATTTTGAATATTCCCAGTCGTCATATTCAAAGAATTTGTAAAAATATTGATATCCTTTTCAAACACATTCTTATGCTCTTTGCTGATTTGTAACGTATTTTTTATTTCTTCAATATCGTTCAGCAATAGATTTATAGAATCATTGGAATTCTCTAGACTGTTTTTCGTATTTTCGGCCAGCTTTCTTACCTCATCAGCCACGACAGCAAATCCCCTGCCATGTTCCCCCGAACGCGCGGCTTCAATGGCCGCATTTAATGCTAATAAATCAGTTTGTGCAGCAATGTTTAAAATAATTTCCAACACTGCTTTGATTTCATTGCTGTTATTAACTAAGTCATTGAATTTTGGTTCTACCTGTTTATCAAATTGAGATATCTTTTCAAGCCCCGCGATATGCTCAGCAAATATTTTGGATAAATTATTATTGCCTTGACCAATTTCCCGAAAACGTTTATCTATTTCATTAACCTCTTCAATAATTGAAGGTATAGCCTGTTGCATAGGCTCCAATAACCTGACTGCCTGGCTATGCAAAGAATTAATAATTTCCATTTGGGTCAGGCGGCGCTTCAAAAAATATTGTTCAAAGCTGCTGTAATGAATAGGAAAGTTATTATAATAATCATCATAATAATCATTTTCTTCTTGCTCTTTTAATTCATAGAAGAAAAGTGCTGTTAACGTTTCGTTGATATTAATCCCCAAAAGTTCACCAAAGCTTGAGAAGCCAATAATGGGAATATCAGGAAATGCTTGGGAGCCTCTGAATTCAGACATATTAACAAGACGGCGTACAATACAATCGTTTAAAATTCCACCGATAGGTTCAGGTTTATAATTACAAAAAGATTTCCAATCTTTTTCAAGTACCTGTTTGGCCGATGCGCGTTTGGCAAGATATAGTTTCTCTCCTAAAGACAAATCGCAATAGAAATATACCCTATCATTTGCTTCATCAATGTGGTTAATAGTTCGGATGAAAATCTCGCCTCCAACATCAATCGCAAATCCATAAGGTTCTAGTTTTTTTGTCAATTCAGGCACAGAGGTGCACTGAAACCGTTTTTTAAGAAATTCAATAAAACTAACACTTTCATCATTCTCGTTTATCACTTTACTAACATACCGTGAAGTGGGATTGGCATCTGATATTGTAAAATAGTCCTCTGTATCCTTAATGAAAGCTTGAGACTTTAGCACCCCAAAGCGGTAATTGGCTTTTAATCTGACAAAGCAAATTACTGCATAATGTTGGCGAACGGATTTACCATCATAAATATAAGTATTTTTAAAATCAAGCTTTCCAGCGGCCGATCCACCGATAAATAAGCAGGGAAATTTACGACTTTTATAAACAGCCTGCATAAAAAAAGTTTCACTATTAGACAGCCCGTCAATAAAAGTAAGCGCTAATGTGTCATGATTGTTAATTTTAAATGGAATCTTTACCCGATCCAGCTCATTACAAATACTACTAACTTTATCTTCCACGCTTTGAATATTATTAGCATCACTAAACAATGGAACAGAAGCTACTTCAACGTTAGTAAACATCCTTTTAGAGAAAGACTGTAAGAGAATGCTCTTTCTACCTTCGACGGCATCCTGATACAAATCTCCACCGAATGCGGCATCATTGTAAAGCTCACCAGCGGTAGAAACTAAAACAAAATGAGTCCCTACAGGTAAGAAACCTTTGATTTGTTCCGCTATGTGTTCAAAATTATTGTCTGGCGAGACAAAACCTAAAACAAAGGATGCCCCATCTGCCACATCGCACAAATAATTAATATTTGTTTGATTGATTTCGGTAGCCGAAATATAGATGTTTTTGATATCTTTCATAATTATTTCTTTAGTCGACTTAGTAATATCTGGGGTTAATGGTTTATTTATTTGCTGATTAACTTGTTTTCGTTTAAACCAACTAAACAATGGCTTCATCTCCTTAGAATCCTCTTAGCTCGAAAAAAATATCGACAACTAAGAAGGCACACCGATTAAATCTTATATATTTCAATAGAAGGATATGTTTTCCTGCAGGAAGAAAGAGTTAATTTTCATAAAGGTGCGAATATAGCTGCAATCTAAAGATGATCACTTAGATTTATTTATTAAAGATTTTTATACTAGTTTATATCAGAGATAGCCGATTAAGATAAGTGCTGACTCAACCGACTATGCTTTATCAGAATTACCTCTATGAATTTATAATTAAATTACTATAACCGTCTCCAATAGATCTTAAAAGCTATTAAAGATCAAACTCGTCAATTCAAGAAATATAGATATATCACTAAACTATCATTATAATGAGTCCATTTCATCTAAAAACAATACTGTTATTGTACTAAAATTAACTAAGACCGAGGTTTTATTGCACAAATCAATGCACACTTATTTATTCGATAAATGCACAAGCTCTGATCCTACACTACGCACATCTTCAATCATAGTTGCCATTTCTTGTATGGCAACGACTTGCTGCTGGGCAACTAAACTTGTTTCGGTATTTATCTGTGACATTCCATTGATTGATGAAACTTTTGCAAAATATCACTTATTGAAGCTGCTGATTTTTTACTATCATCAGATAACTTTCTTACTTCTTCTGCAACTACAGAAAATCCTCTGCCATGCTCACCTGCGCGCGCGGCCTCGATTGCAGCATTCAACCCCAAAAGATTTGTTTGAGCAGCAACTGATTGAATAAAATTAATTATATCATGAGTCTTTTTTATATTCTCATTAACATGAGTAGCGACCTCTGAGGCTTGCTGACTTGAATTTGTTAATTGCTGTGAACTGCTAGCAATCTGTTGAATACTTGCGGCAGCCTTCTCTAATGATGATGCAACGCTTTCTGCACAACGCCTTAAAATATCTTTATTTTCTCTTTCCTGTAGGCGAGCAGTCACCAGCCCGGACGCAACATTAGCTAGTCCTTCGGTAAATACTGGATTGCCAGTTATACCAAAGTTTCCAATCTTATTTATTCCATCTTTAATCGCCAGGTTAGTACCAGCTTTTATATTTCCGCCAAGTTTCATAGCATCTTCTTCAGTTATAATTATACGATCAATATTTGTTGTAAGTATTTTTTTTGCACCAGCATGTTGGATACCAATTCTTGTTTTAGCTGAATCAGCAATTATGATTCCAGTTTCATCACAAATAATTGCATGAAAAGCAGATTTTTCAAAAATAAAGTTAACGATCTCGATTGCCGTCTCAGGATCAATCTTTAACATAATTATTTCCTCCTAATAATTTAGTTAAAATCTTTAGTGTACTTAGAAAAGTAGATATAGGCCAAACTGATAAAAAATTATTGATACTTCATAAAATACCTGACTGTAGTAGGAATATTCGTATTTTGCCTTTATTACCACCTACTCCCCTTTTAAAATTTGTAAATTATATCTAATTTTATTGTATACTTGATAATTATCGCACTATAACTATACGAATAAAATTTTCAAAATTTGATAGTTTTTGACAAGAAGAAGGATGGATTACTATCCGAACTGGATAATAAATCCATCCTTTCTTATCAACTAAGTGTATGTAAGTGTATAGTCATGCACTGCCAACTTATGCAGATAGTCCTCAAGGTGAAAGTCCAATAGTTTTACAATAACTTTCTGGCGATAACTATCATCTTAGGATGAAGATAGTATTTTCCAACTACTACTTCTTATACTTGCGTCCTTTTATAATTTCTAAGCATATTCAGATCGCTTGTATTCTTGATAAGATCATAATCAATATATTGAATCCCTATTTGCCGTGTAACGTACTATACGGCTCAATAATATTCAATTGTAAATAGACTATTTCTTTAAGGTCTTTTGTATAACTTGACAACGATCTGGGCTCAAAAGGGGAACTGCATTTTCTATTCTTATTATTATCTCTTCTAAGGTAGCTCTTGTCGAATTAAGTGACGTATCTAGTTTAAATTCAATTTCATTCGAAATATGACCATAGTACTCCTCTTCTAGCTTCAGGATACAAGCTCGCAATTCTTCGATCTCTCTCATTTTTTCTCCTTTATTATTTAATAAACTAGTTATCTAGCTAGGGCTTATGCCCATATTTTATTACCTCAATTTATCGTCTATTATTACCATGCTTTCTTAAACTACTTCGTCCAGAACGGCAAGATCTTGGGATATATTCTTCACAATCAGCTCATCGAGAATCGGTAATCACTTAATAGATCTACAATGCTAGCAGTATGAATACGACTATCACAACCCCTCTCAATACCGTAGCTCCAGCCCATATCCAATGCCTTAGCTTTCTCTATAATTGCATGATATAAGGATCTTCTTTTACGATAACCGCTTTCCCCAATATAAATTCTTAGTCATTTAGCGCTACTTGTTTTTTATCCCTCATTTACATGTAATTTAAACTAAGAAAAAACTACTAATCATCTTAAAGTGATCATTTTATTACTACCACAGGTACTTTGGAATAAGTAACTACCTTCTGTGCAACGCTTCCGATAATAAGACTTTTAAATCCACCAGTCCCTCTGGTTCCCATCGCCACTAAATCGGCACGGCGATCAAATGCGTAACGAACAATACTTTCAGTAGGATGTCCTCTCAAAATTTCAACTCTCAAGGATATGCTAAGAGAATTTACTTTTTCCTCAACCTTATTTAATAAGGGACGAAAATGCTTTTCGCCATCTTCGTAGAATTCCTCAATCTCACTAATTGTAGGACTAAATTCGGGTGGCTTAACAACCGACACAACTACTACATCGCTCCTTAGCTTTCCGGCGAGATCGATGGCCCAATTCAATGCTCTTTCACGCTCCGAAGACCCATCATACGCAACTACTATTTTTTTAATTTCCATTTTCTGCACTCCTTTCAACCTTATCACTTGGTTGATCAATTAAAAAAACGGCGTCAAGCGGTGCTGGGAAAAACCATTTTTGAGCAATCATGGTGGGAATGACTGCGCTTAAAATTACCGTAGCAACCAATACGCTGTATTGATTACTATCAATATAGTTATTAGCCAGCCCGTATAGTGCTGAAATTCTACCAAAAGTGAGTCCTGTACTCATTAATAAGGTTGTATAGATACCGGTTTTATGATCATACTGAAAAAGTTTCGTGGCTGGTAATACACCGATAAACTTCGCTGCCATCTTAACCATCAAGAAGAGAAAAATAGAGCCAAACATTGTGTGCAATGCCGAAGGAGCAACCAGCGCACCTGCTTTAATAAAATAAAAAGGAGTAAATGCTGCAAAAATGATGGCTCTCATTTTATGAAGAGTTTCTTTGTAATATTTAAAAAAGCGTGCCATAGCCATGCCGATAATGTACGCTGGCAGAACGGCTTCACTTCCGCTGATAACAGCCAAATAGGCAAGGGCTAATAGTATTAAAAAGATGAATTTGATTTCTGGTTCGCTAACACGTCCGCCATACCACTCAAACACCTTGGTAGCAATCGGTGTCACAAAAAAGACTGTAACGATTAATATGACTGTAAACCACAATACTTTCATAGAAAACCCAGTGAATAATAGTCCGAGAGCCACTACTGTTCCAAGATCAGTAATGAAACAAGCTGCCAAAATTGCTTGCCCTAATCGGCTGGACGACAAGCCACTTTCTACCATTACAGCGTAAACGACAGCTACAGAAGTAGTAGATAATGCAATACCCGCAATTTTGGATGCATGAGTATCCCCGCCGAATACGTAATAAGCAAAGCCCATACCACCAAGGAATGGCAGCAAAAAAGATAGGAACCCAATAACTAGACTCTGAGTCATGTTTTCTTTAAGGCTATCTGGATCAATTTCTGCACCCGCCAAGAAGGTTAAAACAACTGCACCAAGACCAGCTAAAAAAGTAACCCAAGGAGTAATTTCGAGATTCATGGCATTACCGCCGATGACTCCTACTGCAATTTCCATTAATGCAACTGAAATTCCAAGACGGATTGAAAATACAGTTGCAATAAGTGCCAATAGCACCCACTGCGCTGCGATAGCAAAATTCTGTTCCACGTGCTTCACTCCCCTTCTATAATTAGGGTTATTATACTTTTTCACTAAAGACCTAAGAAATAAGACTTCTCTCCGTATACTCTCCCAATTCTTGCCTACGTCACTCTACATGTTGTTTCATCTTCGTATACCGCTAAAAAGATAGACTCCTACCAGTAAAACTGGTAGGAGTCATCACTGCATAGCAGATTTATGGCGAACTCCATCGCCAAAACTATTAATTTTTTAATCATATTGTATTATATCAATCGTACAAACGATGAATCAAACTTACGATTAGAAAAGGAAATACATATGATAGAAATTCTTAGATTGAATAATTGATAACATCGTCTTAGTAAATCTTTTAAGTACTGTCTGCTAATTTGCCTCTGAGGATTCTGGGGATTCCTGAGAATTTCGATAGTCTCAATCGTAATAAAACCATCTTGTAAAATACCATCAACATAGTTGAGTAATTTCTTTATGTCAGACTGACTTCCAACAACTTCTATTAGCAATGGATTTTCTTGTACTAAAGCTAAAACTCCAGGAAAATACAATCGTCGACTTGCCCCATACCCCATTATACCTTTATAAACATTAATTTCCGAGCAATCCAACTTTCTAGCATTTCCGGTGATTAAATAGGCTAAGTTATGTCCCTCTGACTTATCTGTTGATTGAAGATAAATACACAGCCTCTGAGGATTGTTTACTTGCAACGTAATCCCCTCCATATAAGCTGTATGTCTTAATCCTGCCTTTTTACATTACAAGGCTATTAGTGAATATGAACATATACTACCGAAGCAGCATTAGCTATTAACTGAAGCATAGTTACTCCTGCCCCACAAATTACAGCCATTACTGCTCGCTCTTGAAATGTTCCTGGACGTATCTTTCCAAATTTTTCTATTATGAATAGTGCAATAAACACCGACAATGAATAGAAAAAGAAATTAAATAAGTAGCCGTACAAAAGCAGTAACATTTACTAACTCCCTATAGCCAGCCAAATTATTTTAACTCCAATAACAAAGTCCTAAATGCGCTTGATTATCGACGATGTTCATAATGCTAGTGTATAAGCAGCCATTTGCTTCACGCTCTTTCCAGACAGGAAGCTCCGTAGCTTCTTAATTGAACTATGCTAGAGCATAAACTCAGCTTAAGCTAATGGGTTTTTAAATACAGCAGACACTCCGAGTTCAGCTTCAATTTCCAAAAGTCGGTTATATTTAGCAACCCGCTCACTACGGCAAGCAGAGCCGGTCTTAATTTGCCCACCACCCATTGCTACCGCAAAATCAGCTAAGAAGGTATCTTCGGTTTCTCCAGACCTATGTGAAATTACATAACCCCAATTGGCTTTACGGCACATACTGATAGCTTCAATCGTCTCAGTCACTGTACCGATTTGGTTCAGCTTAATTAGCACTGCATTGGTGCTTTTTTCGTTGATGCCACGTTCAATAAACTTAGTGTTCGTAACAAAAATATCATCACCAACAATTTGAATTTTATCTCCTAAAACCGCTGTATGCTCCCGGAAGCCATCCCAGTCGTTTTCATCCAAGCCATCCTCAATGGATACAATGGGATACTTCTCGATCCAAGCCTTGTATAACCGAGTCATTTCACTACTGTTTTTTTGACCTTGTCCTGACTTGGATAAATTATATCTACCTTGTTCAAAAAAAGAGCTGGCTGCTGGGTCAAGTGCAAGAGCGATATCTATACCTGGATTAAAACCGGCCTTTTGTATGGCTTCAATAATGACTTCGCAAGCTTCATCATTACTCTTTAGATTAGGAGCAAATCCCCCCTCATCGCCAACATTAGTGATATATCCCTTCTGTCCAAGTATTTTCTTTAATGCATGAAAGGTCTCAGCACCATATCTAAGAGCTTCTGCAAATGTTGGGGCACCAATTGGCATAACCATAAATTCCTGAAAATCAACACTGTTATCAGCATGTTTTCCGCCATTTAGAATATTCATCATTGGCACAGGCAATCGAGTTGCAGCTTTACCACCTAGATATGTGTATAAGGGTAGACCTTCCGTTAAGGCTGCTGCTTTAGCGACTGCCATAGATACTCCTAATATTGCATTTGCACCTAAGGTTGCTTTAGTTGGAGTGCCGTCAAGGTCGATCATCATTTTATCAATTTTAGACTGGTCTGTAACATCCTCGCCAATAAGATGAGAAGCGATCTTATCATTGACATTAGCAACAGCTTTCAGTACACCTTTACCACCATAACGATTCTTATCTCCATCTCTGAGTTCGAGTGCTTCATTCTCTCCCGTGGATGCCCCCGATGGAACGGAAGCTGAAGCCATAACACCGGTATCTAGTTTGATATTAACTCTTACTGTAGGATTACCACGAGAATCAAGAATTTCTAATGCATGAATAGCGGCTATTTTTTGAGCCATTTCTCTTCCTCCTCTTATAAGATCATAGTCTATGCTAAGCATGTGGTAGCAAAATAGAGATTAATTGCTCCCTATCCCAAACCAGATGCCTATTGCTGAAGCTGCCTAAACCTAAGTCAATCATATTTCGGCTCATAGTACCTCCCTATTCTGTTAGGAAAAAAATAGACTCCTACCATAAATGGTAGGAGTCATTACCGCAATGCGGGGTTAATGGCGAACTCCATCGCCTGTTACTATTCATTTAGTAAAATTATACCAGTAGACTTTGAATGCGTCAATGTATTACTCTGAAGGCTTGCTACTAAAATCTAATTCGACTTATTTAATTGCTAATCAAACAAGCTAATTGAAATTCTTAACTCCAAAACATCTGATTGATAAATTCGATTGCATTTAATAATTAAATTTGATTAAACTATTCCCTAATAATATGTGATATGGAGGTTAGATTGTGGATGCTGATTACATGCTTTATCAGATAAGGTCGGACATGTGGAATATATTGCTCGATCAATGGAAAGTTGCTATAACCACTCCGAAGTATTGGGGCGTTGTAGCAACCATTATAATAGCTTATATTGTTTGGTATCGGCTTACGGATAAAACGCGACTGGCTGACTTATTATTTTATGGTTCTCTAGTCACTGTTATGACGAGTCTTATTGACCTTTACGGAACGACGGCAGGACTATGGTATTACAAGGTCCGGCTAGCGCCATTCTTAACAAGTGTTTTCCTTCGAGACTGGACTTTAGTACCGCTTACCTACATGCTTATACAACAATACAGTCCTAATTGGCGACAGTTCTTCATCTGGAATGCGGTAGGGACATTTTTCCTCAGTGTGATTGTTGTAAAAGTTCTTTCTGTCCTAGACATCTTACAATTAATGAAATGGACTTACTTAAATAGCTTTATCACTGCGTATCTGACGGCAACCCTCTCGCGCGTAGCTTTTCATCTGGTCATACAGGTTCAGAATGCCGCTCACGAAGAAAATCCCAGCCCTTTGGTAAGTGCTTTGATGAATCCGGCGTTTAAGCCGTTAGATCAACAAGAAGACGACAATGAATAAATATTGGACGGAATATTGCCAGCGTTGTGTAAGGGGAAGCTCCTCTATCTCGGGTTCTAGCAGCCAAAATCCTACAGGAATTTGCCGGACAAACAATAAAGAGATCGGTGAGAACTTATATCTCAGTGAAAGCACGGTAAAAAATCACCTACGCAATATCCTGGATAAATTACATTTGCAAAACCGATGCAGTTGATTGCCTTTGCTTATAAAAATGGCCTGGTTGATCGTTAGCTTGCGTAAAATAACCCAAAAGCAATCGAGTGTTGGTAAGAATATAGTTTTTAAGCTGAGTGGATAACCTGAAGGCTGAACGCAAGCATGAGCGTTCAGCCTTTTTACTCTAATTAACCATAAAAACGAGGATTGAATGCATGGTGGCATTAGGGAGATGCTTCATTATGGCTGCTGTCGTTTGCCTTATCGGCTTAACGGCCTTGTCCAGTATGAATCGCTCTCCTTTTCGTCAGACACTATGCATTTCTCTTTTAGCCTAAATCCACGCTTAAGTATATTTCGTTCAACTGATCCTGAGTAATGCCGATATAACGTCGTAAGTCTTTGGGTGATGAGTGATTTAACAAGTCCATTAGTAATAAAACATCAGTTCCTTGTTGCCAGGCAAAATAAGCAAAACTTTTTCGCATGGAGTGACTACCATAGTTTCCTTTGATGTTGCACATTAGAGCTGCTTCGGTAATTAACTGATTAGCATAAGAACGCCCAATTGGTTTTAATGAACGATCTTCTCCCTTTTTGTGGCTGGGGAATAGTGGGTCATCATCATCTTCTAATTTATATTGTTGGATTACAGTCTGGATTTCTGTCCGGATTTTATCAGAAATCGGAAATTCTTTGGTTTTTCCTGTCTTTTGTTCTTTGAGAGTAATTTTATTGACAATACTGCCATCTGGCTTTCTTATATTGCCTACTCTTAATGATAGTAGGTCGGAAATCCGAAGCGCTGAATTAACGCCTATCCAAAACCATAGTCCGTGCTTAATATCTTTTCCTCTTAGATACAATCGAACTGCTTCTACCTCTTTTTTATTTCGAAAAGGCTCTACGAATTTCAAAGTATAATCTCCTTTATGAAAACTATTCTGTGAGATTGTACTCCGCTTTTTCTCTTTTGTCAACTGATTCAGGCCTAAATAAATACCACTAACCCTTGTAAACACTGGATTTTAAACCAATCACCTCAATCTCACATAATAACATTATGTGAGATTAATACGGTCATTCCTGATATTATGATGTTAACATTAGTTAACATCATAATATCAGGAATGTTAACTATATAAAATTTACAAAAAATATGGTAACATATATGATGAAAGGATTTGTATACCCTGAATGTGATGTTCTAACATAAATAACCTGAAAAATAGGAGTGAGTAATAATGAGTGAGTATGAAAACATACCTGAGACTAATCATCCTGAGAAGGGTAAATGGTTTACATATGGGGGAAAAGTTGATGAGACCTTAATGAACATGCTTAAAGAGGCTCAAAAAACGGCAGGTATCAAAAAATTCTCTGATTTCATGAATGATATGTTAAATATTTACCGAGAGAATAAACAAGATACCGAACCACCTCAAATGCAAGTTATTAAGAAAGCAGTTACTGATATCATCATGTCGACAGAAAGTTTGTTAGGGGCTATGCAAATTGTTGAAGCAGATAAATTCAAATCAATTGCCGAATATCAGCAGCGCGCTCAGCACGCTGAAGAAAATGCCCTTTTAACAGAAGATAAGATTAGCGAATTGAACAAAGAAATAGCTCATCTGAAAAAGGAATTAGTATTAGCGCAAGACGAAAGCAAGTCTGTGCAAACAGAACTAGTTGATGAGATTGAACGAAGAAAAAGTATTGAGGGAATGATTAAGCGAATTCAGAGGATTGCTGATGATGCTGTAGTTCAAAAGGAAAAAGCAGAGCTAGAACGTGATAATGCTTTAAATACTGCTATAGAAGTTAAAAATAAAGCAGCCTCGTTAGAGGCTGCTAATCAAGACTTACAAGTCAGAATTAATTCTATTGAGGCAGCCGTTAAACAAAGTCAAGAAGAACTTCTTTCTGAAAGAAATATTAATAAGATGTTAAATCAATCATTAACTCGTGAAACTATCGCCAGGAATCGCTTAGAGGAGCGTTTGCAAATGATGGAACCTCAAATCCAAGCTTCTAATGAGAAAATAGAATCACTTCAAGTTGAAATAGGAAATCTACGTTTAAACGAACAGGCCTTACTGCAAAAGGTCTCTATATTAGAATCAGAAACACAAACTTTTAATAAACCTTGATGATCTATGCATGTAAGTAATGCTTATGAAATAAGCAATCTGGTCACTTGAATTTTATTAAACAGATGAAAACTCCTATACCAAGTTTACTTATTTATGGTATTATTTAACTATACATACCATAAGAAATAGGAGTGAATGAATACATGCAACAAAAATACAGGCTTGTTACTCGAAGCGATTTTGATGGATTGGTTTGTGCAGTGTTATTGAAAGAATTAGACATATTGGGTGATATTAAATTTGTTCACCCCAAAGATATGCAAGATGGTAAGATTGCTATTTCGGAGAATGATATTACAACCAATCTCCCCTATGTTCCTGGTGCCCATCTTGCCTTTGATCATCATTTGAGTGAAACTATTCGCATTCAATGTCAGCATTCCAACCATATCATTGATCCAAACTCTCCTTCTGCTGCAAGAGTCGTTTACAATTACTTTGGCGGTAAGGAACGTTTTCAAAATATCTCGGATGAAATGATGGCTGCTGTTGATCGAGCTGACTCGGCGCAATATGCCTTGGATGATATACTGCACCCTCAGAAATGGGCTCTTCTTAATTTTTTAATGGATGCCAGAACTGGTTTAGGTCGGTTTAGAAATTTTCGGATCTCAAACTATAATCTGATGATGGATCTTATTGATTACTGCCGGGACCATACAATCGATGAAATTTTAGAATTACCGGATGTCAAAGAACGGGTTGATCTATATTTTGAATATGAATCTGCTTTTAAGGAGCAAATTCAACGTTGCTCAAAGATTTATAATAATCTCATTGTGCTTGATTTAAAACAAGAAGAGACTATTTATCCTGGCAATCGTTTTATGATTTATGCGCTTTATCCTGAGACTAATGTATCTATCCATATTTTATGGGGATTAAATAAGCAAAACACTGTATTCACTGTAGGAAAGTCAATTGTTAATCGAAGCTCAAAAACTAATATCGGCGAATTAATGTTCCAATACGGTGGTGGCGGTCATGCCAACGCCGGAACTTGTCAGATCGATCATGACAAAGCCAATGTTGTATTAGACGAGCTTATCACAAGAATAAATGCTGATGGCTAAGTCAAAAGGTTATCAATTAAGTAAAAGCTGCTTTTTAGATAGTGGCTTTACTCATCTGGCTATTAAAATTGACTTCTTGCCTAGAGCCATATAGAGAGCTTTAAAATTTTAAGAATAAGAAGTATCTGGGTTACTCATCTGGATGCTTCTTTTTATATTTCGGCTTATTTCGCTGCCTGTAAATCCGAAATACTTCGGGTTTTGCAAAGAAAAAGGGGTGAAAAAGCCGACGGTGAAAACCGTCGGCTTTGCCATTCTGCCGATTATGGACAACATGCCAGAAGTCAGTCGCGGAGAAATGCCCGTCGCCGCCCGTTTTTGTTGACCGTCAGGCACCAGGTGTCTTTTTTGAGGGTGACATTCAAATAACTTTAGCAATCAACTGAACAAGATTAAAGTATTTTCCACCTTCGGCCTCCATCATTTTGATGTCATCAGCAACAACGAGATGATAACCGGTCAGCCATTCTTTCCATGCCTGTCTACAACAGGCCATTTCGCGACTGTCCACCATTTCAATGTCTTCGGCCTTATTCCACAAATCCTTCCACCAATCAAGAGAGTGCAGGGTTCTTTCCATCTCCCTATTCCAAAACGGCTGCATATCATCGGGAACATTTCCCCCAAATTCATATTTTAAGCCGGGAATAGCCACGGCGATATAGCCGCCCTTTTTCACAAAAGGAATGAGCGACGGGAGCATTTCCGCCGTATCCCCGAAATAATGGTAAGCGTCCACAGTAAATAACAGGTCAAAATATTCATTTGCGAAAGGCAATCCTTTGGTTGCGTCTACTGAAATTGGAACGGCTTTATCGTTAATCCCGATAGATTTAAAACGCTCATAGTTTTCACTCGGTGAAATCCACAAGTCGGCGGCGAAAACTTTTGCGCCGTATTTTTGTGTCAGCAAGAGCGTGGAAAGACCGCTCCCACAACCGAGGTCAAGTATACGCATATTCTCATTGACATTTAGGAATGATGCTAATTCCTCTGCTACTCGCATGGCATTAGGCCCCATCATGGTAGTTTTCAAGAATTCCAGGTTATTCTGACTGGACATAAACTGATTTGTAAACATGTGCATAATGTTCTTCCTCCGTTAATCTCCTTTATCTCAATTATAGTTGCTATATGATTACAATGCACTCTACAAGATATTTCAGACACAAAAAGGCGACACGGCAAAATCACCATGTCGCTCTTACTTTGGTATTAACTTTTCATGTCAGCTACTATTTTGTAAATTGTCTTGGGTGATAAATAGTTACAGCTTGCAATATCTTCAATCGAGATACCGTCTTGATACTGGGAAAAAATTATCGCGTTTCGTTCCTGAATATATTGCCTGCTGTTTTTCACTTCCCCCCATCGTTTTTTATTCTCTGTTTTTCGTGGGATATAAATATATTCACCGTCAATATACTGTTGTATTGCTTCTAACAAATCGGCGGGAAATACACTAACTGCATTCTTGTAGCCCATTATGCTCCTCCTAAAATTGTAGTTTTAGGATTGAGCAAAGGCTATCTCACAGCATATTTTGTTATGCGATAGCCTTTGCTCCGCATAATGCCGACTCCAAATAATATTGGATAATAAGCCATCTTCCTTTCTTGAAGCTTTTACCTCTCTCGATCTATTCTTTCGATTTTTACCCTAAAAAGTCATAATTTTTGTATCGTCTAAATTATCAAATCTCCCCGTTTGCTACAATCTCCGATATACTATATTTGAGCATAAACATGTATCTCCTTTAATAAAAAAATTATTATATCAGCATTTTATCACAAAAACGCTGGAAAGAACCAAGCAGCTGCGAATATTTGGTTACTCCAGGTTTCCGTGAAGCAGCAAGCAAGTTATGATCACACTAAAAAGGCTGCATCCGTTAGGGATGCAGCCTTTTAGTGCATAAGTTCCATCGCTAAAATGGGATGGCTTTTTCCACTAGCATCAAGCTCAGAGCGATTAATCACTCGAAATCCCATATGTAGATAAAACCAAACTGCTTGCTCATTTTCTTCATTAACATCTACTTTTTTTACTCCTTGATTTGCTATGGCAAAATTTAAAAGCTTCTTGCCAATACCTTTACTTCTATGTTCGGGATCAATAAATAACATCTCTAGTTTATCGTCTGCAATACCCATAAATCCAATAATCTTATTATCTGAATCTTTGTAGCAAAATAGGTTTACGTACTTAAAATATTCATTTAAAATTAACGGCTTATAAAATTGGATCTCTTTTTCGGTTATAAAGCTATGAGTAGCGCGAACTGAATCTTCCCAAACTTTTATAAGTTCTTGAAAGTCTCTATTGGATGCTTTAACAATCATCTTATCGAAATAGTAATTCTCAAAAAACTTCACTGCTACGTTCGCCATAGTTTTGTACCCAAGCTGCGATGGATGTACGCCATCACAGTGAAACTCTTCTATTATATATCTGCTTTGATCAACCATAACATTGTGAAAATCAATAAAGTTGATATTGTTTTGAAGTGCATGCTGATGCATTTCTTCGCGATATTGTTCCAATAGATTTTTTACAGATGAGTCGTTACACGGTATCGGTAATCCTATAATCGGTATAATGCGATTTTCTAGAGCTAATTGAACCATGTTATGAATATTATTAATGACTAAGTCAATGTTTGTACCATTATATGCATCATTAGTTCCGCCCATAATGATGACATGTGATGGCTTTAGAGTTAAGACATCTTTTTTAAAACGATTTAGCATTCCAGTTGTAGTATCACCATTGATGCCTTTATTGAAAAATTCCGTCTGAAGTTTCTTGGCAACTAAGTTAACCCATGAGAAGTCTAGTGAGTACGGAAAGCCATATGTTATTGAATCACCTATGGCAACTATCTTTAACTTATTAATTGGAATCACCTCAATTATGATTAGATTAGGCAGTTTTGGTTAGAGTTAGATCATAAACAGAATTGTACACATTGAATCCCAAAACTGCAATAAGGAAGTTTAACACTTTATCTTGCAGTCAATGGAATTTAAATAAAGGTGCTGAATCAGATCTTTTAGCTGATTCAGCACCTTTCTAATTCCTCAAGTTATTGACTTATTGTATCAAATGTTACATCTAAGATTTTATTATTAACATCATCATAAATAATCTGAGTTTGATAATAATCAACTAAATTAACTTTCCAATTAATTAAATCAAAGGGAAGCTTATTCGAACAAGTAAATACAAATAGCTTGTGTGGATTGTAGTAAAGCGCATCTTCTATCGCCTTTTTACTAAAAGTGTGATATAGGGTTGGCTTCACTAAAATAAATATTTTACGCCCTTTATCGTCTGTAGCAATTAAGTCAACATGTTCAGGGATTTTGTCTACATCATTTAAAGTTATTCCTAGTGATGAAATTTTACTTTCAATAATACCCGGTAATTGCTCTTCAATAAATCGTCGCCTAGCTGTATAGTCCTTAGGCCGATAGTTTCTTTTCAGTGGACTTTTTATCTGGTATATATTCTATCAGATCAGCAATTTGACAATCAAAGTAGGCTCATATTCGATCTAAAAGATTTGTGTTGGTCACATAACCACTGGGTGAGCCTAGTCGCGATAATGTTGCAGTTGATATTCCTACCATGTGATGAATATGAAAACCTCTTAACATATAATTAAAGCATATTTGCGTATAAAAAAAAGCTAAACTTACTTGGTAATCTGTTTATAACCCTTTTGTTTGCAAAATAGAAAATCATATGCTAAAGTTTAATTACAAACAAATATTTTGTAAAAAATTACAATAAATGAAGAGGAATTTGTCCGTTTTTTTAACGGCTTATTCCTCTTTTTGTTTTCAGTAGAACTTTATTTTTTGTAATCAAACAACAAGACAAGCAATACTTGCATATGTTTTATTGGAGGTGAGGGCATGAATCTTATATGCCAGAATTGCAAACAGCCGATTGTTGGCGAAATTTGTTTATTTTGTGGAACTGCAACCTATCATGATGATGATGTAACTGTAGTTATATCACCATTAAATTATGCAACTGACCGCATTGAAGAAATTAGTAGAAAATTTATGTCCCCTTTGGTACAAGGAGCTATACAGCACCAGATTAAATAATGTTACTCAAATCATTATCACCATTATGTATGGCTCACAATATCATTTATGCTGTGGCTTTTTATGGACTTATAATTACTACTCCGACTTTGGATCGAAGATCTCTTTATTTCAGTGGCATTTTATGAATTTATAGGTTTTGCATCAAGTCGTTTCTGAAAAATATTTATGGAGGAAGCAAATGTTACGATTTGCAATTTACGCTCGCGTTTCTACTGCTGATCAGGCTGAAAAAGGCTATTCGATCGAAACGCAACTTGAAGCATGCCGAAGCAAAGTACATGAAGTAGCCGCAGGAAGACTATTTAATATTCGTGAATTCGTTGATGAAGGCTATAGCGGTGAATTTATAGATCGTCCCCATTTTACAGATTTACGAACTGCAGTCATTAATGAAGAATTTGATTATGTTATTGTTTATGACCCGGATCGTTTATCTCGCAACTTAGGACATCAGTTAGTTGTTGCAGAAGATATTGAGCGATCAGGAGCAAAACTCATCTTTGTTTCGGTAAAATTTGAAGAATCTTCTGAAGGCAAACTTTTCTTCAATATGCGTGGTGCAATTTCAGCTTATGAAAAAGAAAAAATTAAAGAACGAACTATGCGCGGCAAAAAGGGTAAAGCCCTTAAAGGTAAGCTTGTCAATAATGCTCATCCCTTTGGCTATACCTATGATTCGGAAAAATCCATGTATGTTGTCGATGATAATCAAGCTAAAATAGTTCGATTGATTTATGATTTAATCGTTAATGAAAAAAAAGGTACATCTTTAATATGCAAGGAGCTTAATGCACTGGGAATCCCCTCGCCTCGCTCAAAATCTTCATGGATTGTGTCAAGTGTTCACCGTATTATTACTAATACACTGTATAAAGGTATTCTCTATTCGATGAAATATCACTCTGAGAAAACTGGACTTAAGAGCAAAAAACGCACTTTACGTCCAGAGGCAGAATGGATTCCCATAAAGGTTCCGCCTATCGTGTCTGAGGAAATATGGGAAGCTGCTCAAAAGCAGTTGCAGGCTAACAAAGATGTTTCTAAACGCAATTTAAAAAGAGACTATTTACTAGCAGGATTAGTCTATTGCGCTGTTTGCAGCCGTAAGATGACTGTTTGCCATTCAGGTACTGGGTCAATTAGTTATTATGTTTGCTTAAGCCAAAAGAGTGCTGCATTCACTTATTCTGGGCACGAACGTTGTGGTGCTCGACGGATACCTACTGAGCATTTAGATAGATATGTATTTAATTACTTAAAACAGGCTTTTATTAATCCTGCTCTTATTAAATCTCTGTTTAAGGTACCAAAAGATGTAGATACTAGCAATATCCAGGCGAAACTAGATGATATCGCTCGCAACAAGAATGAAATGGTTAAGAGTCGAGAAAGTATTATGCAATGGTTTCGTCAAAAATTGATTACTGAGCAAGATGCACAAAAGCAACTTACGGACATGAAACATCAATTAGTGGATTTGGAAAGAGTTGAAAAAAGCTATCTCGAAGAGTTACAATCAAAAACTACTAAGCTAAATCCCGAACAGATTATCCAGTCTATTCAAGAAAATTTTAGTAAAGATCTACATAGCGTTGAGGATAAAAAATCAGCAATACGTTCAGTTCTGGAAAAAATCATTGTGCAAAGGATGGATGAAACATCAGGACGTGGTAGTAAACCAAATTTAAATGTGCAAATAAAATTCAATTAAACTCAGAGGGAGCTACATTGTGTTTAGTATCCTGATTATAAGAAAAAGCAGCTTCTAGAATTAATTTTCTAAAGGCTGCTTTCATCATTTATAGTTTTTTATCCAGCATGTGGATAAAGAAAATACTATTTTTCTTTATCTGTAACAGACTGCTTAAATTCCTGAATACTTCGTCCTAAGGCCTTTCCCACCTCTGGTAGTTTACCAGGACCAAACACAACTAAGGCAATTACCAGAATTAAAGCCAGTTCAGCCATACTTAAATTAAACATAGCAAGACTCCTATCTTTTCATTTTAAGTTTTGAAGAAACTCTATTATCGTACTTTATAAAGGTTTGTCCCAATTTTGATTTGTCTTATATATGATAATCTGTATCTTCTTGTACCATCTCGAAAGCTCGAAATACTTCTCTACGATATGCACCAAAGATTTCGCCTGAGCGATCAGGAGGGTTGGGTAGATTAATTGGTAGTACTGTTTTAATCTTGCCAGGATTAGGTGCCATTATTACAACCTTTTGGCCTAGATATACTGCTTCGTCGATGTCATGTGTGACAAAGATAATGGTAGGCTTCTTCTCATGCCAAATCCGTAATAATTCATCCTGCAATCGGTAACGGGTAAATGCATCCAGAGCTCCAAAAGGCTCGTCCATTAGCAATATATCAGGCTCAACAGCTAAAGCTCTAGCAATGGCTACTCGTTGTTTCATTCCTCCTGATAATTGTCGGGGAAACTGTCCTGCGGCAGCCGTTAGTCCTACAAGTTCGAGGTATTCCATAGCTGTGGCCTGAGCTTGAGTTCGGGTAATGCCCTTGGCCTCTAATCCAAAAGTAACATTTGCTAGAACTGTTCGCCAGGGGAATAAGCCATAATCCTGGAAGATGGTAATGTGTTTGGGATTAGGTTGGATGACCAATTCACCATCAATTATTACCGTTCCTGAAGTTGGACGCTCGAAGCCGGCAATTAAATTCATCAGTGTAGTTTTACCGCATCCGCTTGGTCCCAGAAGGCAGATGAAGTCACCGTCATCAATGGTAAGAGTAATGTTGGATAATACCTCTTGTAGGCCATGAGTTGAAATAAACGTCTTGCTAACCTGCTCAATGATTACTTTTTCCATGATATTCTCCTATTCCATACCCCATCGCTGATTAATTGTCTGTTCCACCCAACCTATTAGAAAATGAATTGCCAGTCCTAGCAAGCCTACTATTAGCATACCGCCGATAATCCAGTCAGTACGTAAAAAATTGCGCGAATCAACAATTAGATAACCAAGTCCAGATTGAGCGCCAAGCATTTCACCAGCGACCAAATGGATCCAGGCAGTACCAACAGCAATATGCAATCCAACCATAATCTGCGGAAATGAAGCTGGAATGACAACTTTGGTAAATAAAGACCAGCGGTTGACGCCAAAATTTTTGGAAACGCGTAGATACAAACCGTCAACACTGCGGACTGCGCTGACAGTTGCTAGCAGTATTGGAAAAAAAGCAGAAAGAAAAATAATAAAAATAGCCGGTGCATTACCTATTCCAAACCAAAGAACTGCAAGTGGAAACCAGGCAATTGGAGAAATTGGCCGCAAAATTTGAATGAGTGGATTGAGCGCCTGCCAGGATATGGTATGCCAGCCCAACAGCAGTCCTAAAGGTACTGTAATTAGGACTGCTAAAATATACGAAATGGAAAAACGTAATAAGCTTACTTGAATATGTTCCCAAAGTATGCCTGTATCCGCCAATTCTATAATCCCTTTAAGTACCTGGAGTGGGCCAGGAAGCTGCTCTGGGGAATAAAAGCCAGCGGCAAACTGCCATAACCCGCAAAAAATTCCCAAAGTTAGAATTTTACCTGCCCACACGATATACTTCTTTCCTTTTATCATACACCATAGGCCTTCTTTGCAAATCTATCGTCAATATACTGAGTAACATCAATGCTTTCTTTTGCTATAGCAAATTTCAGTAGATAATCCTGTGTGGAATTAAAATCTTTAGGCTGTGGAATTAGATCATTGAATGTAATACGGCCTTTTGGTTGAGTCAACACATGCTCGATTACTTCAGTTTTCTGGCCAAGATACTTTGTCGATAATTTAGCGGCCTCGGTTGGATTCTGGTCAATGAAGTTCGCCGCCTTAGCTAAGCTGCCAACCAATTCCTCAACGCTTTCTGGATACTCATTAATAACAGATGCTTGTATGTTTAATACACAGCAGATATGATCATGCCAAATATCTTTACTCAAGACCAAAACCTTGCCGATTTTTTGAAGTTCAGCTTGTCCGCCAAATGGCTCAGCAACAATAAAGCCTTCAATCTTGCCGACAGATAATGCATTAACCATTTCTGGCGGCGCCATATCTACGAATTTAACGTCTGTATTTTGAATCCCATTATCGTTCAAATATTTTTGAATAAGAATATTATGAGTAGAGAACCGGCTGGGAATAGCAATTGTTTTACCTTTTAAATCAGCTATGCTATTAAATTCCGGAGAGTTTTTGATGGTAACCACTGAACCATTGCGGTGTCCCAGAAAAACTGCTTTCAGATCAACTCCTTTTTGCCTCAGAGTCATACCTATGGGTGTTAATGCAAATGCGCCGTGTACGGCATTATTCTTTAAGGCTTCCGATAATTCCGCCCAATTAGAAAATTTGACAGGTTCAAGATTGAGTCGGCTGTACTGGGTTTGTCCATGTGCGATCATTGTCAAATGATCGGTGATTGGCAAATAACCTATTTTCAGCGTTGGCTTGTTAGTGCTTGTACTCTGCTGTGAGAAAAACTTGCTGCAGCCAGTTAAACTTAACCCTCCTGCCAGTATTCCTGTTGCTATTAGACTTCTTTTGATAAAATCTCTCCGATGCATAACTTTAACCTCTCCTTTTTATCATAACAATTTAAGACCAACCAAGAGCTTTTCGCCGTTCAATCATATCAGCAACAATCTTTTCTCCCAGTTTCTGTGGATCAGGAATGGTCACAGCCACTGATCCCAACATATCAAAGGTATCTTTGGTAAAAAAGTCATTTACTTTTGCCGAACCAATAATTGGTGCATGAATACAATGATAGGAATTGACCCCCATTAGTCGGAAACTAAGAGCTGCGCAAACTCCTTTTTCATTTGACCATTCTGGACTTGAAAATGCAAACGGCATATATTTAATTGGCTGATCAGCTTTATCGGACAAGCCTCGGAACAAAGCTGACGCGCGGGCATTATCCAAACATTCGCCCATATGCCAAACAGGAGGTATATTTTTGCTGTCAACAATTTTCTTTAAGCCAGGTCCCAATTTATCATAAACACTTTGATTGCAATAGCCGAGTTTAAGCAATGGAAATGACGCGCAGCCGTTGGTTAATACAATAACATCATTGGCTAATAGCACATCGGCAACCTGAGTAATGGCTTGCTCATAAACCAGTTTAGGATTGTTGCAACCGACAAGATTAACAATACCTTTGATCGTGCCATCTTTGATACACTCTAGCAATGATTCCAGTCCTTGAAATGTTTCGCCAATATTCTCTACTGAAAAACCAATCTCAGCGTCAATTGTGGTTTGCGGAATAAATATATTTTCCTGTTTTCGCAATGGATAATTGTCAATACCAAGCTGGATAATCTGTTTTGCAAGACTACCAGCTTCAGCCATATTCGAATGGTGATGATCAAAACCCAGGTGAATAGCACCAGGCAGATGACAGGAATCATTAGTAGTAATGATTTTTGTATGAAAACATTCAGCTACTTGTGTAAGAGACGGATATACATCCTGAACATCAACCACCCAGGCGTCTAAGGCTCCAGTACCCATAACAAGTTCAGCTCCCAAAGCATTACTTAGCGGATGAACGTCGCCAAATCGATAGAGCGCCGAAAGGCCTGAGCAGCAAATTCCATAGAGTCTTATACCCACTGCTCCTACTGATTTGGCAAGTTCGACAAGCTCGGGATCGGCAGCAGCTTTGACAATTGCAGCTGGTAGAACTGGAGAGTGCCCATGGATTGCAATATTTACGTAGTTCTCTTCGAGAGAACCAAAATTTGTTGAAATTGTACTGCGTTGAGGCAGACCATAGAGGCAATCAGCTGCAGTGGTTGCACCAACTACACTATTCCACGCAAAAGCTAGTCCACAACGTAAAAATTGTTTCATCAGGCTTTCCCAGTCACCATCAGTACCTGTACTTGTGCGGTGTAAAGATTCAAATACTTCGTGATAAGAGCTGATTGGCATAATGTCCAATTCAGTCCAGACTTTGATGCGTTCACCTGGCGCCATTGCATGTATGGTCTGGTGAGGACCTGGAATGGTGCGCGACATGTCACTTAATAAAGCATCAGCTACAGCTTCAGCCAGTTGGTTGATGCTTTTACCGTTTGTATCAATACCTAAAGCCTTAGCAACAGCCTGAACTTTAGCCACTCCCCTGATAGGCACATCCAGTTCGCCTGCGCCAGCTTTTTTTAAGGCTAGAATAACTTCCCTGCTCCGTGAACCATGTGAAGAAGTACCAGCAGCCACCCAGCGCAAAATATTTCTGGCAACTACTACATGTGCATCGGCACCGCAAACACCTCGAGGCGTTTTTTCGGTAATCCGGCAAGGACCCATATGGCAAATACGACAGCAAGTGCCAATCATCCCGAAGGTACATTGGGGTTTTTGAGCATCAAAACGGTCAAATGCTGTTTCGATATTCTTTTCAGCCAAATGCTCCAGCATCATTCTGACTCCGGGGTCAGGAGTCTGTTCCATCACTTGTTGTTTTGTAGGGAAGGTTTTTCTAATTTGATTTATATTTGGTTGTTCCATAGTTTCCTCCAATATCAGTTGTAAGCGTATCTATGACATTATTCGTAACTCCTAGCAATATGTTATCTTCTTTGGGAACGCGTCCTTCTAGGTCAGCATTTCGAATTTCTTGACTGCGGGGGAAAGCCGCTAACAGCTTCCAGTCGCCCAGCAGATTTTGTACAGTCGATATTTCAGCCTGAGTTTCATAACCATTAAGTATCACATATACATGGTCAATTCCCAGTTCATTGCACAACTTTCGTGAGACAAAAGCTGTTTCGACACTTCGCAGCCCAGGTTCAATAACAGCAATAACTGCATCAGCAGGGCTGATTGTTCCCCTACTCAAATGCTCAAGTCCGGCTTCGCTGTCAATTAACACAACATCTTGAGTTGCTGTCAGTACAGTGGATAATAACTGCTGCAATACAACATTCTCTTCACAGTAGCACCCTTGACCGCCGCCCTTATGCCAGCCCATAACAATGAGCTTATTTCCTCCGCCCCAGGTCACGGTCAATGAATCGGCTAACTCACTAACATCTGGATTTAAGAGCATTAAGCCCTGCGGCAATTGATCATCAGGATTAATAATTGATTTAATCTTGTCTTTCTGGAGTGCAAGCGGAATGATTTGTTCTCTTTGGACTTTATCCAGAGGTAAAGCTGATGCCAGGTTCGCATCTGGGTCGGCATCGACAGCCAGAACATGATAATGGCGCTTTGCAAATGCTCTGGCTAAAAACCCGCTAATCGTGGTTTTACCAACGCCGCCCTTACCTACAATTGCTATCTTCATATTCAACCTCTTTACTAATTATTTTTTCAAAAATAAAAAAGGTTAGAATAAGCCCTTGATGGGCTTATTCTAACCTTCAGTGCTCTGATCAGTTAGATCTGTTTTTGATTTGGCATAATTATATCATTTTGCGACAAGATACGTCAATATCTCGAAAAAACTGCAAAGTTTCCATACTTTGCCCGTAATAGTAATATTTATGAGTATTAAGTAGTTCAGTGATTCGTTGCTCATCCTATGACGAAGATAACTACATATGCTTGAATAATAAATCGTATCATAGCTATAATAAAATCATATTCTTTCGTATAATTTCTTATAATGATTTGCTTACACGGTTTCACCAAAACATCAATGGATTCTTTACCGAAGTCTTTTTCTCCACCACGTGCTAATGAATAGGCTTCATCGATAAATAAAATACCTCCGTAAGCCTTTTTCAGCTGTTCACGAGTCTTTTGTGCAGTATGGCCAATATATTCGCCTACTAAATCAGCTCTTTCAATTTCAATAAGGTGCCCATGTGATAATACTCCAATTTCTCGAAAAACTTTTCCTAATATTCGAGCTACAGTTGTTTTACCGGTACCAGGATTCCCTTTAAAAATCATATGTAATACCAATGGCTCTGTTGCTAAGCGTTCTTTTTCGCGCCGCTTTTGTATTTCAATAAATGCATAGATTTCTCTGACTAATTTTTTCACTTCTGTAAGGCCAATTAGGCTATCTAATTCACGCAGTATTTCTTCAACCCGTTGATGCTTATTAGTAGAATCTGAATTTAAGGACGGTGTGGTCAGACTGTCCATTTCTCTAAGCGCCTTAAAAGCTTCTGTTGTAGATATTTCTCCTGTTTCTAATGCAAATAAAACATCTTGGGGCCAAAGATATGTCATCGTTACCACCTCACCACTATGGTGATATATATTATACTCAAACAGTAGTATTTGGTGCCAATAAAGTAGCAATTCAATATAATAAGTAAAAATAAAACCACGCCTTGACTTTGAGGCGTGGTTTATTCTCACTTAATATATTGAGGTAAGCGATTATTGAAATACACTAATTTAAGATTGCATAATTGTGCCAGCTGTGCGGCTACATTTAGATCTCTGCCAATGTCAGCTGGCTTATGAGCATCAGAGCCTATAGTAGCATATCGCCCCCCAAGTTCATAAAAACGTTTGTAAATTGGCAGTAAGGCATCGATTGTAGTGCTGTTTGATAGGCGTCGGGTATTTATTTCAATTGCCTTATCTTGTTTCGCGAGAATCTTTAAAACTGAATCAATCGACTCCTGGAATTCACGGTAGTAAAGCTCAGTATCATTATATTTTGCATATCGGCAAATATAATCAATATGTCCAAGCGAATCAATAAAATCGTACGTTTTGAGGCATTCTGCCATCGAATTAAAATATTGAGAATAGACTTCTTGCTTTGTTCGTTCTAAATAAAAAATATCTTGATAGATATCAATATTATCAATGACATGAATCGAACCGAGAACATAGTCGAATGAATGGTTATTGACAATGCTGCGGTTTTCACTCAGGCAATCTTCTCTCATACCAATTTCAATTCCAAGCATTAGTTTACTATTCCGATATGGTTCATATGTTGCAAAATAATGATCAACATCAAATATAAAAGCATTCTGTTCTGGGTAAGCTAGGTCCATGTGCTCGGTAAGTGTTATACCAATATCAAGGTCTTTAGCACGCCCTAATGCTTGATCAAGAGTCATTGTAGAATCTGTCGAGAAACGTGTATGAATATGTGTATCCACTATCATTGCTATACCTCCTAGTAAGTAAATGATTCATTGATATATAGTAATAAAGCACTCATTCAATGAGTGCTTTATTACTATATATCTGAACATATGGTCGTTGATTCAATATTGACTGCAACTATATGTATGAATATTAAGGAATGTTAACCTAAATAGAAACCCGAGGTGCCGTTTCTTCTAATGTTCAAGACCCGCTTCTCTAAGCAGGTGGGTATTCTAGTTATGCTTTTGTCGTCCTCTCGAAGGAGGCTTGACAGCTACAAAAACATTGAATTCCCTGTGTTCATGCGTAGGTTGAACATTGCGAAGATGACGCACCCCTCAGGTTGTTTCATGTGATTTATGATATCATATCTCTTTCAGTACTTCAAGTTTCATTCAGAGCATTAATCTTACTGAAATAATGATTAATAGCTTCTATTTTACGGCTTACGCTGTTATACGATTGCTATACTCATTTATTGAACCTAGTAATGAATAAGGGAAATAATAAAAACTGTCCTAGGTGTGACCCTAGGACAGTTTTTATTGCTTTTCTAGCTTACTTTCTTCTCTTCGTTCATAATTATTCGTTAATGGACGGAAGGGGGTAATTGTCGATATAGCATGCTTATATACTAATTGTTGCTTACCATCATTTTCAATTATTACGGTAAAATTATCAAATCCTTTAACTGCTCCTCGCAGTTGAAAGCCATTGACAAGGTAAATAATTACAGGTACGTTTTCTTTGCGCACTTGATTTAAAAAACTGTCTTGCAAATTGATAACTTTAGTTGTCATGAATAAACCCCTCCGGTTATATTTTCTCTCTCTTACTTTTTATTCTACTCAAGACAAAACTTTCCTGCAATTTTTTTGTAAATAATTCCCAACAAATCCTCGTAATCTTCTATGCTATCCACGTCAATCCAGTTTATATCATTCATTTTCTTATACCAGGTTATTTGACGTTTAGCAAAATGTCGTGTTGATTGTTTTATTGTATCGATAGCAGATTGCAAACTAACCTCCTTTTTGATATAGGCTACTATTTCTTTATAGCCGATTCCCTTCATTGACTGACAATCTTCAGGAATTCCGCTATGGAGAAGCTGGGTTACTTCCTCGACTAATCCATTGGCAACCATTAAATCAACTCTATGATTGATTCTTTGATACAAGTGCTTTCTATCCATTGTGAGTCCGATTAATACCGAATCATAGATTCTATGATCACTGGTGTCCATTTTCTGTTGTGAAATATTTTCACCGCCAAGATGATAGACCTCTAAGGCCCGAATAATCCTCCTGATGTCATTTGGATGCAGTCGTTCGGCAGTAAGCGGGTCAACATTGTGTAATAAGCCGTGAATATACGCATTTCCATGTTGTACTGCAAGCTGCTCTAAATGATGACGGTAGTGATCATTTCCCGGAGTATGATTGAATTGATATCCTTCTAACAATGCTTTTACATATAGGCCGGTACCACCTGCGAGAATTGGTATTCTATCAGTTTTATTAATATCTGCAATATGCTGACTCGCTAAATCAATGAATTTAGTTACACTAAACTCTTCATATGGCTCGATAATGTCAATTAAGTGATGCGGAATTCCATCACGTTCGCTCAGTGAGGGTTTGGCTGTTCCAATATCCATACCTCGGTAAACAAGCATTGAGTCACCTGATATGATCTCGGTATTTAATTTTTTCGCAAGATCTATACTAAGTTGGGTTTTACCAACGGCGGTTGGACCAATTATTGAAATCAATCGCTTCATTTTTCGCTCCCTGCATAGATAACTCCATACTCAATACTGCTGTATTTGCCACCCATTCTATTTTTGATGTTCAGCTCATCAAATACTTTGCTAAAGCGGGTCTCTTTAATTACGACTCTTTTTTTAGCAACACGAGTAGCTTCACGCACTGCATTTAGTAAAAGTGGTCGAGTATCGGCTAGAAATCGAAGTGGTTTAATATTTGAGCTGCTATCAATTGGCCGTCGAAACATTGGATCAAAATAAACGATATCAAAACTGTTCTCTGGTAATGAACATAGATAATCGTAGTAATCTGTATTGATTACAGTAATGCGATGTAATGCCTGCCGAATTTCTTCAGTTTCAGTCTGGTAATTCTTGAGACCATGGGCAGCTAGTAATGCAATAATCGGAGAAGCTTCCAAGCCAACAACTTTGCCAGTAACTCCGGTCAAATAACTGGCAACAATTGCATCAGAAGCAAGACCTAAGGTGCAATCTAAAACCGACATCCCAGATTTTAAACCCATTGCACTCACCATATGGTCATGTTTACCATTTATGAGATTTTTTATACGTAAATCAGCCATACTGAGATGGAAAAAGAACTCACCGGTAGGCGTATGCGCAATTAAACTATTCTTAGTTATTACAATGATTACATCAACCTGATAGTTCGCTTTTATTGCCTCGAGAGAACTGCCTTCACGTGCAATATAGCAAGTGTTTAATTCGCTGGCAATTTCTGTAGCAAGACTTTGGGTTGAAATAGTTGGATTAATTGCTGTAGTTATTATGCAATTCATGATTAATCACCTATAAAAAAGCATATCCTCATGTTCTTTTAAACATTTTTGCCAGTTCGTGAGTACTGAATTTAATGATAGAAGGTCGGCCGTGCGGGCAAGTAAATGGTAAAGTAGTTTGGCAAAGTTCGCCAATCAGAGCTTGAATTTGCCGCATATTGAGTGCATCTCCTGCTTTGATAGCAGCACGGCAAGCCGTTATTTGCAGAAAAGTATGGCGTAATTCCTGCGAAGTAGGCTGATGCAGTTCGTGGATTGATTGCAAAATTTGTTTGATTATTTGCTCGGCTTCAGAAATTGGTATATCAGCAGGTACTTCCAATAGCCGCATCGTACTCGGACCAACTAATTCTAAGCTAAAGCCTAACTGATGCAATAATGGCTGGTTATCCAAGAGCATATTGCATTCTGTATCATCAAATTCCATAAATAGTGGAACTAATAATTGCTGAACAGGAATTCGTTCAGTTGATGCTCCGAGTCTGTCATAAAGTATACGTTCATGTGCAGCATGTTGGTCAATAATGAACATACCATCCTGATTATAGGCAATAATATAACAATTATCAATTTGACCAAGCGGAGCAAGTATAAAGTCAGTTGTGTTTGCTGGTTCATCATTAACATAACCTGAAGCTATATTGGCAGTATTGAATGGATTAAGAGGAATTTCTTTGGCAATTAGGCTTTGGGCAGTAGATACTGAGATCGGCTCTTCTTTCAAGAAAAGTGGTTGTTGTTTTGATATCGTATTTATATATTGATCGTTATGGTGTGGTAAATAAGTTGACTGTGTGAAGCCTGATGGCATTAATGGTAGTTTTGGGGTTACAGTTGCAGCAATCTGGCTGGGTGATAGCGGTGTTCTCAATGTATCGGTGACTGACCGAAATACTGATTTGAAAATTCTATTGTCATCCGAGAATTTGACCTCGCTTTTTTGGGGATGAACATTTACGTCAATTGTATTTAATGGGAGAATAATGTTGAGCACTGCTAAGGGATAACCGCTCTTAGGCAATAAAGAATGATAGGCATTATCTAATGCTTTGGCAATAATGCGACTGTTGACTATTCGTGAGTTAATCAGGTAAGTCTGCCATTGGCGGCTACTCTTTAATAGGGTAGGTTTAGAAAGAAACCCCGATATTTCGATATCTTCATCATTAAAATAAACAGGCAGAAGGTCATTGATAATATCGTTTCCGTATAAGCTTCCTAAGGTATCTGATAATTGATTATTGCCTGGAGTGGATAAAACTAGACGATTGTTATTGATTAGCTTAAATGCTATGCCAGGATGAGATAGTGCCAATTTCACTAGAATATTATGTATCTGAGCGCTTTCCGCTGCTGGCTTTTTTAGGAACTTTTTTCTTGCTGGCGTATTATAGAATAAATCTTCCACGACAACGGTTGTACCTACGTTACCACCAGATTCGCGTACATCGGTAGTAATTCCGCCGTGTACCTCTAGGAATGTAGCGAAGTGTTGATCGTGTAAACGTGTCGTTAGTGAGAACTTTGCTACTGAG